>CAZFWD010000063.1:0-12364 GCA_964522535.1 uncultured Desulfonema sp. | reverse complement strand
GACTTCAGCAGGTCGTTTTTGGGGATGAGCTCCTGATCATAAAACCGCCCGGCATCCGTTTCATGCGCCTCAAGCTGCTCGACCGCTTCATCGGCCACCTCCAAATAGCGCCGAGCAAGCAGGATATTGAAATAGCCGACCTTGACGTTGCGGGTGACATCCATCACCGCCTGGTCCTTTTCAATCTCGGCGATGCGAACGCCAAGGGAGGCGATCCTGCGCCGGGTGGTCAGCGCAAACCCGGTAAACAGCGGCTGAGTCGCGCTCACATTCCACTCAAACCGGTCCTGCCCCCAGAGCGGAAATTCCGTGGTGCCGACCCCGGGAACATCATACCGAACATACGGCTCTTCCTTGATGTAAGCATAGGTGTATTCGGCGGAGAGCTTGGGAAGCAGATCGGCGGTGGCGCTTTTCCGGTTCTCGATGGCCGCCCGCTGTTTTTCGATCGCCTCTAAAATCAGGGCGTGGTTATGAATGGCTTCCGATACCGCGTCTTCCAGGGAAAGGGGCGCTTCCTGGGCCGCAGAGAGGCCGGCCGCCGAAACCAGAAGAAAAATCAAAACCACGGCCCCCGTCAGGCGGGCGCAATGCCTTAGGCATCGCCTTTTTTCCGTCTTACTCACGAGCACCCCCCTCTCTCCTCATATGCCACCCTTGAAAAAGATTCGTTCGATTCGGAGCCGCCTCAAAAAAAGGGTTTTTAAACATCAATCCGCCCGACCGTCCATCCCCGGTATTCAGGTGATGCCGGCGCGGGCGGAATGAAAGTGACGTCAAATTATATAAAGTGACGCGCCATGTCAATAGAATAACCCCGTTCAATATTCTTGTTTTAGGGGGTTACGCCTCATGGAACAGAAACCCCATGCCTTTTTATGATGGACATTTTCAGGGTTGATTGTATAATCCGGTACGGTGAACCAGGCCGGGTTTGACGGAAAACCCAGGCCGGCGTCTTCTCAAAACCCGACGAAAAATCATACCATATGCTGGAGCTCTATTTCCCTGTTGCCGAAATCGAGATAAACCCGCTCCTGCCCATAGGGGTGGCGTTTGTGATCTCGTTTTTCACCTCCATGGGCGGCGTGTCCGGGGCGTTTCTGATCCTCCCCTTTCAGGTCAGCGTGCTGGGCTTTTCCTCGCCCGCGGTCAGCGCCACCAATCAGCTTTTCAACATCGTGGCCATTCCCGGCGGGGTATACCGGTACATAAAAGAAGGGCGAATGGTCTGGCCTTTGACAGGGGCGGTCATCATCGGGACACTGCCGGGTGTTCTGGTCGGGGCCTTTATCCGCTGCAACTACCTTCCGGATCCCGGCAGCTTTAAACTGTTTGCCGGGTGCGTACTGCTCTATATCGGCGGCAGGCTGTTAAAAGACCTGCTATCAAAACATCAGGCAAATACCGGCGGCGGCGCCGAACAGAAATTTCGAAAGGCCGGGGCGGATTCTTATAAAGACGGGGACCAGGCCACTTTCGCGAAAAACCGATTTCCAACGGTCATGGCAAAAAGGCTTGACCTGTTTCGCATCGGTTACGCCTTCGATGGGCAGGACTTTGATATCTCCACCCTGAGCATTATCCTGTTGAGCCTTGTGGTGGGCGTCATCGGCGGGGTTTACGGAATCGGCGGAGGGGCGATCATCGCGCCGTTTCTGGTGAGTTTTTTTGGACTCCCGGTTTATACCATCGCGGGCGCGGCCCTGATGGGCACCTTTGTCACCTCGGTGGCCGGAGTGTTATTTTATCAAGCCATCGCGCCGTTATACCCCGACCTGGCGGTCGCGCCCGACTGGGGGCTGGGAATCCTGTTCGGTATCGGAGGCGCGGCCGGGATGTATTGCGGGGCAAGGGCCCAAAAGTTTATTCCGGCCAAAATGATCAAGTCCATCCTGGCCGGCTGCATCCTGTTTGTGGCCGTCACCTATATCGTCGAATTTTTCTAAAAACCATCCGACCCGGCGCGTTGCCTGCGGGCACAACCCTGAACTTCCAAGGAACTTATATTTTAACGGTTCGCAAAATGAACAATTGAACCACCGAGATCACGGAGGATGCGGAGAAAAAAATTTTCATTGTTCTTCTCTGTGCTCTCTGTGGTAAAAATATTTTCAAAAAACCGATAAATTCCTTACTGCAAAAATACCACAAAGCGGGATAAACAGCTTCTTGCAAAGCCATCATTAATGAAACAGGCCCTTGAGCTTTTCCCCCGCATCCTTGATCTCGGTTTTGACATCCTTAAGGTTATCCGCGGCCTCATTGATCTGTTGCCGAGTGACATCCAGTCCCTCAAACGAAATCCCCAGCGCTTTTAACTGATCTGAAAACGCTTCTGTCAGATCCGGGGAGGTGATTTTTCCATAAACCTCCTCAAAGACCTTCATAAAAACCGCTTTGGGCGACGCTTCTTTTTCTCCCTGGCCGATGTTCTGAAGGTGAATTTCCGGAAGCGTGGCGGTCACCATCTTTCCCTTAAAGCCGGGCGCAAACCCGGAGACGACCATGTTGACCTTGCCGCCCCTGATGATAAAATCCTTGATCAGCAGGTTTTTGCCTTTTTTTTCAGGGGTCGCCTTCTCCCCAGGGGCCTTCTCGGGCGGCTTTTCCGGTGCCGCCGGCCCCTTCATTCGTTCCATGATCGTCCTGAAATTATCTGTCTTGCCTTTTATCTCATAGGTAATCTCCGGGCTGTCCACCTCGATGCGGTCGATCACGATCGTGTCCGTGGTAAGGGAGGACTCATCCCCATCCATAAAAATCGATCCCACGGAAACCGCCTCGGAGGTGGCGAACCCCTGCGGGTTTTCCAGAATAAAATTTTTGAGCTGAGCCTGGGCGGTAAAAACCGAGACATCCACATCATCCACACCCACTCCGGTTTTAACCACCTCCGGCCCGTAGGTGTTGACCGCCGTCTTGATGATGGGACCCAGGTTGAAAATCCCGACCACAAGAATACCGGCAACCACCAGCAGGATGCAGATAATCGCGATAAAAACTTTCTTCATGATGTACTCTTCCTGTTTTTTTTTGATCACAGGACCCGAGCCGTGTTCACCCGGCTACCGGCTTTTATGGATCAGGGTCCCTTTTTGCGAAACTCCGGTGACCGTGGCCCCTCCGATGTAATACAGGAGGTAGGCGACGATAAAGCACGCCCCAAGGATCATGATCCCCTTGAGCATCTGTTTGGGTTTTAAAAAGGATAAGACCCCCAGGCCGACCAGAACAGCTATTGAAAGATATTTATAGGTATAAAAAAAATTCATACATGGAATAATCATCTGCTCCAGATTCATCA
Organism: uncultured Desulfonema sp.; assembly: GCA_964522535.1. Lineage (GTDB taxonomy): Bacteria > Desulfobacterota > Desulfobacteria > Desulfobacterales > Desulfosalsimonadaceae > DYLE01. Next base: position 9,057 of record CAZFWD010000063.1, on the reverse strand, counting down.
AATGATTCCTCTATGATCCGGTAAAAAAACCGCCCGCCGATGAATTTTTTTTCAATAAAACAGACGCGCCGGGAAGGCGCAAAGGGGTGCAGCCATGGGTCAGGCCCTGTGATCCGCTTCAGAGATGCCGACCCTGTCCGTCTTGTCGGGTATGGGAAACCGGCCCCCTGCAAAAGCTCCCGACCGGGAGCATTCATCTAAATGCTTCAGCCGCTCGGCGAACACGCCGGGGCCTTAAACCCGCCGGAACCGGTGGGAATGCCGTGGGGCCGCACGCTACCCGCGGACATCAGCTTCTTCACCTTTTTATTTCCGCACTTGGGACAGGCCGGCTTCTTTTTATCGGACAGCAACACCAGTTCCTCGAACCGGTGGTCGCATTTCTCGCAGAAAAACTCATATATCGGCATCTTGATCCCTCTCCTTTGGGGCAATTTTATTTTAAAATAATTCGTTTTACAGCAAAGTCAAGGATTAAATGAAACGTTGGAAGGCGGCTTAGGATGCCTGGGATACCGGAATTCGGATATCAAACAGGGTGCCTTTTTCGGGGGCGCTGACGCAGCGGATGGTTCCGCCCAGGGTCCGGGTCACGATATTGTAAACAATATACATACCCAGACCTGTGCCTCCGCCCCCCCGCTTGGTGGTAAAAAAGGGCTCAAAAATCCTGTTTCTGATCTTCTCCTCCATTCCGTTTCCGTTGTCGCTGTATTTGAAGTAAATCTGTCTGCTGTCTAGAAAAACATCAAAAAGGATTTGCCCCTTTTCAACCCCCTCCAGGCCGTGGGTTAAGGAATTCATGAGCAGGTTGGTGATGATCTGGGAAAAGGCCCCCGGATAGCTGTCAATCACAAGATCGGGAGGACAGTTTACCGTAATGGTGTGCCCGGTCCGCTTATATTGAAACCGCATGCTTAAAAGGGTCCCGTCGATATACTCCTTCAGGTTGAATTTTCTGCGGGTTTCCGTGGACTGATCCACCGCCACCTGTTTGAAATGCCGAACCAGCTCCGCGGCCCGTTTGAGGTTTGTGTGAATCGTGGTGCTGGCCTCGGAAACATTGCGGACAAAATGATCCACTGCGTCCGTTTCAAGCCCTTTGGCGTGCAAGGCCTCAAGCATCTGCTCAGCCTTTTCCTGAAGAAAAGACACGGCCGTCACCCCGATGCCGACCGGCGTGTTGATTTCATGGGCCACCCCGGCCACAAGCCCGCCGAGCGCGGCCAGTTTCTCCGCCTCGACCAGCTGGGCCTGTGCCTGCCTCAGCCCATTCATGGATTTTTCCAGCTCAATGTTCTTCTGCCGCAACTGGCTGGCGATCCGGTCCAGTTTTTCCCGGGACGCGCCCAGCTCCGCGTTGTGAACCTTAAGCGCCTCCCGGGTTTTTTTCAGCAGGTTCGAGGTATAGGACAAAATAAACGCCAGCACATACAACGTGACGGTTAAAATAATGATAAACATAATGACTTCAGTGAGGGTGAAGTAATACTCCCAATGCCCGTTCTGATGCGGAATAACGCCGAAATGCTCCAGAAGCGCCATCAATCCGAAAGTACCGGCGCAGACCGTGGCGATGATAAAGGGGTAGCGAATCGGCGCCACCACGCCGATGTAGGCGATCAAACACGCATAAATCAGGATCAGATACATTCCTCGAACCCCGCCGAGAAAATAGATCATCACCGTATCCCCGATCGCCTGAATAAAATTGATCAGAAGGTTGTAGGCCTCCAGACGGCCCTTATGGGCGATTCTTTTTAATCCCCTTAAAAAAGGAATATAGACAAACAAGGCAATGAGGGCGGTAACGCTTAACCCCAAAAAAGAAGCGGCATCGATGGCATCAAACAGGTAAAAAAACAAAAAAAAGGACCAGAGGGAGATGACCGCGCCGGTCCACACATACGCGCCCTGAACATGCCGCTTGTAAAGATGGTCGATCTCCTCGGGAGGAATCCGGCCGGATTTGGAAAAGACATCCCTGCTTACTTCTTTTTGTTCCGTGTCTGAACCGGTCTTTGGCATCCTTTCACCCGATCCTACGGTTGTGCGTGATATTTAAAAAATACATGCGTTTGCAGAGAATGTCAACCGATCTTGAAGGGTATTCGCATCGGTTATTCGCAGCTTGACATCCACAAAGCGCCGTGTTAAAGGGATGGTGCCTTTCTCATGAATCCACGCATCGGGGCGTAGCGCAGCCTGGTAGCGCACTTGCATGGGGTGCAAGGTGTCGGAGGTTCAAATCCTCTCGCCCCGACCATTAAAATCAGTTAATCATAGCCACCGGCTAAGCCGGTGGCTATGACTGATAACGAATAGACAATAATGGAGTGCCCGATGAAAGAGGAGATCATCTTTGGTGACCGGATGATGCCCATAACATTACCCGACACCGTTCAAATTGCCCCGCCGGGGCTGTCGACCAGCCTGCCGGCGGCGGATAACATCGAGCAGGTGATTCGCAGCGCACTGACAAACCCGTTGGGCCGGCCTCCGCTTCGGGAATTGGTAAAATCGGGCTATAAAGTGACGATCGCCTTCGATGACCCCAGCGTCCCCTGCTTGGCGCCGGTGTGGGAGCCGGCGATCAAGCTGGTGATTGCAGAACTCGAGAAGGTCGGGGTGAAGCGCACCGACGTAACCCTTTTATGCGCCAATGGTCTGCACCGCAAGTTCACCCGCCGCGAGCTGGCACAAATTCTCGGCCAAGATCTCGTCAATGAATTCAGGTACCGGTTGGTCTGCCACGATGCCGAGGATCAGGACAATTTATCATATCTGGGCACCACCGATTCGGGCTACGACGTGGAAATCAACAGGCGGGTCACCGATTCCGATCTGACCGTTTACATCAACACGGTGGTATGGCGCGGGTTTAACGGCGGCTGGAAGTCGGTGTGCGTCGGGCTTGGCTCATACCGAAGCATTCGATGGCATCACACCCCGGACAGCATGTCCATGTCGATGAACAAAAACGCCATGCACGAGGTGCTCGACGAGATGGGCGCCGTCATCGAGAACAGAATCGGCCGGGAGCGCATCTTCAAAATAGAAACCGCCCTGGCCAATCCGCTTCAAGTCCACAAGGTGTGGGCCGGCGGTGTGTTTGAGGCCCGCCGGGAAGCCCTGGCCCTCATGAAGTCCCAATTGAAACCGCGGCGTGAGATGATTCAAGAAAAAGCCGATATTGTTCTTTACGGCATACCGAACTGGAGCCCCTATGCCGCTTTTTCGGTAATGAATCCGCTGCTCACCATTCTATCCACCGGCCTGGGCTATTTCGGCGGCGTGATTGAAGCCATGGGCAAACCGGGCTGCACGGTCATTCTGGTGGGCCCCTGTCCCGATCACTGGAACCATGATCATCACCCCACCCACCGGGAAATTTGGGAAGACATCCTGCCCAATTATAAAGATCCCTATCAGATTGTCGATGTTTTTGAAGAGGATTTCGCCCATCGGCCGGAATATATTTACAAGTATCGCTATTGCTACGGTTTTCACCCCATGCACGGGTTGATGACCACCTATCCCCTCAAAAGACTCCGGCATGCCGCCAACGTGATTGTGGCTGGAGCGGAAAACCCGTCCGACATTCAACGGGCGCTCGGCTTTGACACGGCTGAAACCGTTGAGAAAGCGATTGCCAAGGCCAGGGAATATCAGGGGCCGAATGCCTCGGTGGTGTTTGTCAAATATCCGATGCTGGCCTGCAGGCAATGAATTGGAATGCGGAATTTGAATAATCCCTTCTAATCAAGCCGCCGGCTGAGCCGGTGGTTGACCTTAATCCGATGTCGCCGTCATTTGATCCGCCTCGGTGATCCAGCCGCCGCCCATGGCTTTGTAAATATCCACCAGGGAATTAAGCAGAGAGGCCCGGGACAGGGCATAGGTGAGTTCGGCAGGAAAGAGCTGCTGCTGGGCCTGGAGCACCGTGAAATACGGGGCGTATCCCCCGTCATATTGCAGCCGGGCCAGGCGCGCATACTCCTTTCCGGCCTTGACCAGCCGCGCCTCGGCCGTCGTCTTTTCGGCGATCTTCCGCCTGGCGATCAGCGCATTCTCGACATCGGAAAAGGCGTTTTGAATCGCCAGTTCGTAGCTGTGAAGAGCGGCTTTTCGGGCCGCCTCGGCCTCCTCCCCCTGCCCGTAAAGGGCCCCGCCGGTAAAAATCGGCCCGGTCAATGACCCGGAATAGCTCCAGAGCCGGGAACGCCCCTCAAACAAATCCGACAAATCCCCGCTGGCATAACCGAAATCCCCGGTCAATGAGATGGCGGGAAAATATAAGGCCTTGGCCGCGCCGATCTGTGCATTCAGGGAAATAAGGGTTTGCTCGGCCTGCCGGATATCCGGACGACCCGCCAGCACATCCGATGGCAGCCCGGCCGGGATCTCCGGCAGGGTGATGTCATCCAAGCTTTTGCCCCGGCGTATCGGGCCGGGGTTTCGGCCGAGAAGAATGGAAAGAGCGTTTTCCGTCTGGGTGATCTGCAGCTCGATCTGCGGAATGGTGGCGGCCGCGGTTTCATACTGGGTCCGGGCCTGCTCCACGGTCATCTGGGACACCTGGCCGCTGGCATACTGCTTTTCGAAAAGCTGTACCGATTCATGATAAGCGGCCAGGGACTGTTGTGAAATGGCCAGCTGCTCGTCTATGCCCAGCAACTGAAGATAGGTGCTTGCCGTTGAAGCAACCAGAGAAAGGACAACCCCCCGCCGCGCCTCTTCGGTCGCCAGCAGGTCGGCCCGGGCGGCCTCGGAAAGACGCCGAATGCGGCCCCGAAGATCGATCTCCCAGCTTGCGCTGGAAGCCGCCTGATAGGAATCATAGGGGTTTTCCGGCAAAACCGCGCCCGCGGAGGATTCGCTGATGCGCTGGTTTGCGCCGGCGCCGCCGTACCCGAGCTGGGGAAACAGGGGGGACCGGACCTGCATGAGCACCGCCGCGGCCTGTTCCACACGGGCCGCGGCCATCCGCATGTTTTTGTTGTTATAAAGCGCCTCGGCGATGAGATCGTCTATGACCGGGTCGTTAAACTGTTTCCACCATGGCGCATTGACGGTTTCTAAGGCCTCTTTTTCCTGATACCTGAAACCATCCGGCAGGCTGACCTCGGGTTTGACATAATCCGGCCCCGCCATGCATCCATGGATCAGCAGGATAAAGGATAAAAGGATGAAAAGAATGAATCGGCCCATACTACTTTTCCTCCTGTTTTCCTGCTGAGGCTTCAAGCGAATCATCGGGAGCGATTGAGGATTTGTGGACAGGGCTTTTTTTCTTTTTTCTCTCCGCGAAATGTTCACTCATCCGGTCGAACAGATAAAACAGCAGCGGCACATACAGCATGGCCAGGGTGGTCTCGCCGATCATGCCGCCGATGATGCCCGTCCCGATGGAATGCCGGGCGTTTGCGCCGGCGCCCATGGCGATGGCCAGGGGCAGCACGCCGAAGGCAAAGGCCAGGGATGTCATGATAATGGGCCGAAGCCGCTGTTCTCCCGCCTCAATGGTGGCCTCCATGATGGACCTGCCCTGTTTGCGCAGGTCAACGGCAAAGGAAACCCTCAAGATAGCGTTTTTCGCCCCAAGGCCGATGAGCACCAGAAGGCCGATCTGAAAATAAACGTCGTTTTCCAGGCCCCGCAGCCAGTTGGCGGTAAGCGCCCCGAGCACCCCGAAGGGCACGGCCATCATGACGGTGCCGGGCAGGGTCCAGGATTCATACTGGGCGGACAACACCAGAAAAACGATGATCAGGCCGAAGACAAAGGCGATGGCCGAGGTCCCGCCGGACTTCTTTTCTTCAAACGCCAGCCCCGACCATGCATAGGTATACCCCTGGGGGAGTATCTCCCGCGCCACTTCTTCCATGGCCGCGATGGCCTGGCCCGAGCTGTAGCCTGTTGCTGCGTTTCCGTTTACCTTTGCGGCGGGAAACCCGTTAAAATGGGTAAGCATATCCGGACCGGCCACCCACCGGGTGGTCACCACCGCGGACAGCGGCACCATGTTTCCAGCGCTGGATCGGGTGTAGAGTCGGGTCAGGTCCTCCGGCGTCTGCCGGTACTCCGGATCGGATTGAAGAATGACCCACCACACCCGGGAGAATTCATTATACTGGCTGACCGTCAGGGACCCGAACTGGGCCTGAATGGCGTTGTACACGTCCTGAACCGACACCCCCAGAAGATTGGCTTTTTCCCGGTTCACCTCCACGAACAACTGCCTCGCCGAGGCCCGGAAGGTGCTGCTGAGCCCGGACAATTCAGGACGGGTGAAGGCCTTGGCCAGAAACTGCCGGGTTACCGCCTCCAGATGGGCGGGATCTTGAGCGGAGAGATCCTGAACCCAGAACTCAAAGCCGCCGGTGGTACCGATGCCGGGAATGGCCGGCGGCGGAACGGGAATCACCACCCCTTCCCTGATATCCGCAGATTGATTTCTAAGCCCCATAAGGACGGCCCGGGCGTTTTCGGCCCTGGCCTGCTTGACGGAGGCATAACGCTCTTCAAAGGGTTTTAAGGTCACAAAAAACGTGCCGGCGTTGGTCTTGAAACCGCCGTCCATAAGGCTGTAGCCGGTGAGCTGGGTCCGGTTTTCCACGCCCGGAAGGTTTGCAAAAATCTTATCCACCCGGTCGGTCACGGCTTGGGTCCGGTCCAGGCTGGCCGCGTCCGGCATGATGACGGCCGCCATCACATATCCCTGATCTTCATTGGGCAGAAAACTGGTGGGCAGCACATGAAACAGGTGGACAATCATCCACACCAGCACCGCCAGAATCCCAAAGGCAACCGCCATGCGCCGAATGACAAAGGTGACGGCGTGCCCGAATCCCCGGGTGATGGCGTCCACACCCCGGTTGAACCAGGCGAAAAAGCCTTTTGTCGGCGGCGCGGTATGCTTCAGCAGGATGCCGCACATGGCCGGGGTCAGGGTCAGGGCCACGAATCCGGATACCGCTACGGAAATAACAATGGTGATGGCGAACTGCTTGTAAAGCTGACCCGTGGTGCCGGGCAGAAACGCCGCCGGCAGAAAGACCGAGGCCATGACCAACACCACCGCCACCAAAGAACTCGAAATCTCCCCCATGGCCCTGATGGTGGCTTCCTTGGGGGGAAGGTGATGCCTGGCCATGTTGCGCTCGACGTTTTCCACCACCACAATGGCGTCGTCCACCACCATGCCGATGGCCAGCACCAGGCCGAAAAGGGTGAGCAGATTGATGGAAAACCCCATGGCCAGCATGCCGGTAAAGGTGCTGATCAGGGAGACGATAATGGCCGTGATGCAGATCAGGGTCGTGCGGAAACTCTGGAGAAACAGAAAGACCACCAGCACCACCAGAAAAATCGCCTCGATCAGGGTTTCCTTGACTTCTTCAATGGACAGCCGGACAAAATCATTGGAATCTAAGGAAATGACATAATCAATCCCGGCCGGAAACCGGGGTTTCATTTCCGAAAGGGTCTTGTGGACCGCCGCGGACACCTCCAGGCCGTTGGCCCCGGGCTGCTGGTACACGGCGATGAAGGTAGCGGGGGTTCCATTCAAATGCCCGTCAATAATATACTGCCGGAGGCCCACCTCGGCCCGGGCCACGTCTTTCAGCCGAACAATGGCGGAGCCGTCCTGGCTGGCGCGCAGGATGATGTTTTCATATTCTGAAGGATCGGTGAAAGACCCCTGGGTGACCACGGGGAACGTCAGTTCCACCGGACCGGCGGTGGGCTGCTGGCCGATCTGGCCGGCGCCATAGAGGGCGTTCTGCTTGGCCACCGCCTGCTGGATGTCGCTGGTGGTAATCCCCAATGAGGTCATCCGGTCCGGGTCCATCCAGATGCGCATGGCCTGGTCCGGCACCCCCAAAATCTGGGCCTGGCCCGCCCCCGGCACCCGCTTGAGGGCATCCAGCACGTAAACATTGGCGTAGTTGGCGATATACTCGCTGCTATAACGTTCTCCTTCCGCGAAAATCGCGATGAGCATCATGATTGAGGATGCTTGTTTCTGCACCGAAACCCCCATCTGGGTCACGGCCTCGGGCAGCTGCGGAAGGGCCAGATTAACCCGGTTCTGGACCTGCACCTGGGCGATGTCCGGATCCGTGCCCAGGGAAAAATAAACGGTCAGGATCAACTGCCCGTTGGCGGAGGATGAGGACGACATGTAGATCATGTTGTCCACGCCGTTGATCTGGGCCTCGACGGGGGCGGCCACGGACTCGGCCAGGGTTTTGGAGTCCGCGCCGGGATAGGTAGCGGCGACCGTGACCTGGACCGGTGTGATGCTGGGATAATGCTCCACCGGAAGGGCCGCCAAGGCCACCAGCCCCGCCAGGCAGATAATAATGGAGATGACCGTGGCGAATATCGGCCGTTCAATGAAGAATCGGGAGAACATGGCCCGGGCCTCCTCTATTTGCCGTCGTCTGGGGTCTTGGTTGGTCCGGCATCTGTTACCAAGGGGTTTCCGGCCTTCGCTTCCGTATGGGTCTCAAGCGGTTTTGCCGTCACCTGCATCCCCGGCTGGAACATCAATATCCCGTCCACCGCCACCTGCTCGCCGGAGCGCAGCCCTTCCAGAATGAACCACTGGTCCTGATACCAGTCGCCGACCTTTACCGGACGTTTTTCCGTCCTACCTTCCGCATCGATCACCCAGACAAACTGGCCTTTGGCGTCCTGCTGGACCGCCCGCTGGGGAACCAGAACCGCATTGGGCCTTACCGCGCCGATCAGCCGCGCCCGTACGTATTGATTCGGGCGCAGGATGCCGTCGGGATTCTCCACGCTGGCCCGGATCAGAAAGGTGCCGGTCTGGGGATTATAAGAGGGTTCGGCGAAGGTGATCCGGCCCTTGTGGGGAAAGATCGAGCCGTCCACCAGCACGATCTCCACCTCATAGCTTGAATCCTTGGGGGGAACCAGAAGGCCCTTGTCGACCTGGTCCATTTTTTTTTGCATTTCGTTTTCCGAAACGCTGAAATTCACCCACATGGGGGAAAGCACCTCCACGGTGGTGAGCAGGCTGTTCTG
>CAZFWD010000062.1:0-7681 GCA_964522535.1 uncultured Desulfonema sp. | reverse complement strand
AAGAGCTCATCATAGGAAGGCTTTGCGGTCATTTATCAGATTTCCTTTTGGGCCCGGCCGAATTGACAAAACCGAAGAATCGGGCATTTTTCGCATAGGGGTTGTTTTTTGCGGCAGAGGGTGTTTCCCAGGCGAACGATTTGGGCGTGGTAATCGTTGTAAAGATTCGCATTTTCCGGCAGATGATCCATGAAAAACCGCTGAAAGGCCTGGTAACCCCAGTCCTCCTTTGCCAGCCCGGCCCTGGAGAATATCCGTTTGGTATAGGCGTCGATGACAAAAACCGGTTTTCCGCCGGCATATAAAAGAATGGAATCCACGGTTTCCTCCCCGAATCCCTTCAGGGAAAGCATCTGTTCGCGAAGGGAGGCAACCGGCAGGGCGAGCATTGCATCCAGGCTGCCGTGGTAATCATTAAACAGAAGCCGGCAAAAGGTTTTCAGCTTTTCGGCCTTTTGATTAAAAAAACGGGATGACCGGATCAGGGGCGCCAGGCGCAAAACATCGGTTTGATGAATCGCTCTTAAGGAGAGCAGGTTGTTTTCCTTGAGCCGGGCCAGGGCGCTCTCCACATTCTTCCAGGCCACGTTCTGGGTCAGGATCGCGCCGATCACCACCTCTTCATCGGTTTCAGCGGGCCACCAGCGCTGATGCCCGAATCTTGAATTCAGATGGTCGTATATTTTGAGCAGCCGTTCACCGGTTTTCATTCTGGTAGGTGTCAATCACCAAGGGGATAAATGAGGTCAGATTCTCGACGATACCGACATCCGCGATATTAAAAATCGACGCGCGCGGGTCCCGGTTGATGGCCACGATAAACCCGGCGTCCCGCATCCCCGCGGCATGCTGGCTCGCCCCGGATATGCCGCAGGCGATGTAGAGTTTAGGCGCAACCCGGGTGCCGGTGATTCCCACCTGCTGGCGGTAGGGCAGCCATTTTTTATCAATAACCGGCCGGGATCCGGCCACCGCGGATTTTGGAAAAATTTCGGCCAGCCGGTAAATCAGCTCCAGGTTTTCCTTTTTTTCGATGCCGTTTCCCGCGGAAACGATCACCTCGGCGGCATCCAGGGCCGAAGGGCCTGTATGTTTTGATTTATAGTCCATCAACCGGGAGCGCGCGGGCAGCATGACGGCTTTTTGAAAGGCAACCCGGCCGGACAAAACCGCAGGCAGGGGATCGGGCTTGAAGCTGCCGGACTGGACCGTGAGCACGGTTACGGAGGCTTTTGGCAGAATTTCGCACCTGAGTTTATCGTTGAACACCCCTCGAATAAAACGCAAGTCGTTTTGGCTTGCGATGACTTTTTCAACCCCGGGAATAAATGCGGCGCCGATCCTGGCCGCAAGCCCGGCGGCAAAATCAAGCCCTTCGGCGGTATGGGCGATGCAGATATAGGCCGGGGAAAGGGTTGCGATCAGATTTTTCGGCAGGCGTTTGTAAACCCCGGTTTGATTTGCCTCGGGTTCATCCACTCGAATGGCGACCACATCCTGCCCGGTCTGCCGGGCCAGTCGGTCGGCCAGAGGTTCGATGCCAGGCCCTGCAACCAGGATTTGAATATCCAAACCCAGGCAGGCTCGAATGCGTTTCGCGCAGGAAACCAGCTCGTAGGTGACCGGCGCGGCCCGGCCCTCGGTGTGTTCGGCAATAACGATGATCCGCTGATCCATGCCTTAGAAGTCTCATGTTTGAAGAATGCTGTCAATCTGAAAACACCGATGAATGCGCGCGTTTCAGGTTGACAGGTTTGAACCTTCGCATGTAATACATAACCAGAATGAAACTAAAGTTTGCCATTATCGGCTGCGGCAAGGTCGGCATCGCCCTTGCCGGTCAACTGGCGAGGGCCGGCTATTCCCCAGCGGGGTTTGCCAGCCGAAGCCCAAGCTCCGCCGTGAATGCGGCCAAGGCCGCCGGAGCGGATCATGCGGCATTTGAAAAAATCTGGAGCGCCGCCGGACAGGCCGATGTCGTTTTTATCACGACCCCGGATCAGTGCATCGAAGAGGCCTGCGAGGCCATTGCTCAACACGACGGTTTTCACAAGGAGGCGATGGTGTTTCACTGCAGCGGGGCGCTTTCCTCGGCCGTTTTGTCTTCGGCGAAATCTTGCGGCGCCTGCACCGGATCCATGCATCCGCTTCAAAGCTTTGCCGCCCTTGAGCCGGGAAACCCCTTTGAAAAGATTATGATGGCACTTGAGGGGGATGAGCAAGCGGTCCAAACCGCCAAAAAGATCGCATCGGATCTGGGCGCGATCCCCTTTACCGTCCGTACCGAGGGGAAGATGCTGTATCATGCCGCCGCGGTGGTCGCCTCCAACTACCTGGTCACCCTGATGGAGCTTGCGTTTAACCTGATCAGCGCGTCCGGGGTGGAAAGATCGAAGGCCTTTGGCATTCTAAAACCGCTGATCCATGGGACCCTTAAAAACATCGAAACCGTAGGGATTCCCAAGGCGCTCACCGGACCGATCGCTAGAGGGGACATGGAAATCGTTAAAAAACATCTTGAGGCCATGGCCTTGCTCCCCGAAGAGGTTTTATGCCTTTACCGGGTGCTTGGTCAGGCCACCATCGAGATCGCGCTTGCCAAGGGCACCCTGTCTCAGGAGGCCGCCGCAGGGCTTCAAAAACTGCTTTTATAGTTCCCTCAGCTTGCCGGTTTCGGCAAGCTGTTGCAGGCCTTCCAGATCCAGAAGCCGAATGGTCCGGCCCTGGACCGCAATGAGGTTTTCAGCCTCCAGGCGGCCAAGGATTCGCGACAGGGTTTCCGGAATGGTTCCGAGCAGACTGGCCAGAAGGGTTTTGGGAATGTTCAGCACCACCGCCTCTGTTGTTTCCTGCTCCAAGGACAGCATGACCAGATGGGCCGCCAGCCTGCCGGGGACTTCTTTTAAGGAAAGATTTTCCACGGCCACCGTGAACTGACGCAGCCGCAGGGACAGCACCGCCAGCATATTCAGGGCAATAGCGGGGTTTTTTGTCAGCAGGCCCACAACCGCATCCCGAGGAAAAAAAAGCGATCGGGACGCGCCGATGGATTCCGCGTTGGCCGGATAGGTTTTTCCGGAAAACACCGGCACCTCCCCATAGGGTTCGCCGGGACCGAAAATATGCAGGATATGTTCTTTCCCGTCCGGCGACAGTTTAAAAATCTTCACCATGCCGTCCACGTTGATATAAAACCCGCTGCCTTGATCCCCTTCTGAAAAAATCAGCTGGTTTTTTTCAAAATCCCGAATTCGGGCGATGGAGAGCAGCGCCTCGATGTGTTCGTCCGGCAATCCGGCAAAAAGCATGGATTCGGATATCAGCTTGAAATGTTTTTTGCTGGGCATGAAATTTTTTTGCTTTTTTGACCTAAGTCAATGCAGACCGCGCCGGCAATGGTTATTCTTGAATCAAAACAAAAGGTCGAACCCGTTTTGGTTTAAACCGATAACCCCCCGGTTTTGGAAAAGGGGTTTGATGTTTCGCATCAATGATTATGATTGGGGTGACGGCCCTGCGTTTTCATACAACAGGGGGGAAGAAATTTCAATCACCGGATGTGATGGATGGAGTGATAACCTCAACCGTGGAGGATGAAATATGAAATGCCCCGGACAAGACAGCCGATACTGGAAGCCCGACTCTATATTTGAGGCCAAGTGCCCGCAATGCGGGAAGACCGTTGAATTTTTCAAGGACGACACCACCCGGAAATGCGGTCACTGCGGCCACCGGTTCGCCAACCCGAAAATGGATTTCGGATGCGCGGCCTACTGCAAGTTCGCAGAGCAATGCCTGGGAACCCTGCCGCCGGAGCTTCTCGCCAAGCGGGAAGACCTGCTTAAGGACCGGATCGCCATTGAAATGAAAAAATACCTGGGCCGGGATTTCAAGCGCATCGGCCATGCCGTTCGGGTGGCCCGGCATGCGGAAAAAATCGGGCTTCAAGAAGGCGGAAACATGGCCGTGGTTCTGGCTTCGGCCTACCTTCACGACATCGGCATCCATGAGGCCGAGCGCAAACACGGGTCCACCGCGGGCAAATACCAGGAAGCCGAAGGCCCGGCCATCGCTCGGCAGATCATGGAAAAACTCGGCGCCTCGAAGCCGCTGATTGAAGAGGTCTGCGACATCATCGGCCATCACCACCATCCCCGGAACCCGGAAACCCTAAACTTTAAAATCCTCTATGACGCGGATCTGATCGCCAACATCGAGGACAATCATAAAAACCGGCCCGTGGACAAGAAAAAGGTGCAGAAGATCATCGAAAATTCCTTTTTCACGGATGCGGGGCGGGAACTGGCTAAAAACCGGTTTCTGAGTGAACCCGTTACCCTATAGGAGATACCGAATGAAAACCCTGCGTAAAATTATTGAAATCGATGACGAACTCTGCGACGGCTGCGGCCAATGCGTGCCCTCCTGCGCTGAAGGCGCGCTTCAAATCGTCAACGGAAAAGCCCGGATCGTTTCGGAAAATTACTGCGACGGGCTCGGGGCCTGCGTGGGGGAATGCCCCACCGGGGCCTTGAAGGTCATTGAACGGGAGGCCGAGGAGTTCGATGAAGCGGCCGTGGAAAAATACCTGGAAAGCTTAAACGACAACCCGCCGGAAGCACCGGCCATGGCCTGCGGATGCCCGTCTCATCAGATGAGATCCTTTGCTCCGGAAAGCGCCTGCGGCTGCCCCGACAATGAACCGATGGCGGCCGGGCCGCCGAAATCCGCCCTTGCCCACTGGCCGGTACAGATTCGGCTGATTCCGCCCACCGCGCCGTTTCTGAAAAACGCCGACCTGCTGGTTCTGGCCGACTGCGGGGCTGTGGCCGCCGCGGACCTTCATACCCGGCTGCTGCCGGGAAAGGTCGTCATGATGGGATGCCCCAAGTTCGACGACCTGGAGGAATACGCGATCCGGTTCCGGGAGATTTTCACCAAAGCCGGGATAGCCAGCATCACCGTCGTGTCCATGGAGGTGCCCTGCTGCGCGGGCCTTGTCTGGGTGGTGAAAAAGGCCCTGGAGGCCGCCAACGCCGATATTCCCTTAACGGAGATCGTTATCAATGGCCAGGGCAAAACGGTATTCGAAAAACGCTCATGAAATGGGATAAAGACGGCTGCCCAGGAGCGCTTGCTTAAAAATTGGGGTGGGCCGTTTCGATGTTCCGGGCTATAAATATAGAGGGGGTTTCCTATACATTTAAATCCGGTGCAGTTTCAGCGGACGCCTGGCCAGCCGGGCATTGGCCTTTTTGAGCGCGGTTTCGCTGGAAATCACCGCCACGGAAAAAGGCCCTCGGCCCGGCCCGAAATATTTGCGCGCGACCGTGAGCACCTTTTTGGGGGTGAGGCCCAGCAGCCGGTTTTTAAAGGTTTGCCGCATGCCGTCGGAGAGATCAATCAGGCTGCGGTAAAACCCTTTTATGGCCGCCGCGCTCGGGGTGTCGGGCCGGTCGATGTCCGCGCATACCTGCAGGATCGCTTCCTTGACATCCTCCGCCGTGTAGTTGCCCGAGGTGATGAAGTCTCCGGCCCGGTCATAAACCTTCAGGGTATTGACAATATGCGGGTCCCGGTAGGACCCGAAGGCAAACAGGCCGGTTTCAGGGGAATAGGCGGCAAAGCCGCCGTAGGCGCCCCCCTTTTCCCGAATCTCCCGGTGAAGGAACATGGACCGAAGCATCTTGCTGATCACCGCCAGGGCCGGGGCATCCGGATGATTGAGGGGCTTTGTTTCAAAGACCGAAGCCACGAAGGATACCGCGGAGGCGGTTCCCCACCCTTCTCTGACGGGTTTCTGGGGGAAACGGATTTTGGGCGGTTCAAACCCGAAGGCCCGGCTCTCTCCCAGGCGATTTTTTAATGCATCCAGATAACCCGTAGCCTTCAGCAGGTCATCCTTTTCCCCGACCAGGGCGGTTTTTAAATTGTTGGCCTTTAATACAGCCCGGCCGATGCGGTTTAACCGGCTTGCGATGGAAGCAAGCCTTTTTTCCGACAGGTCATCGGTGAGTGTCTTGATCGCGTCCAGTTGATGGATCCCGTGCCATCTCTCGTTTAACGCCCCGGCGGTCGAAAAGTTCCGGGAGGCCAGGGAAATGGCATGCCGATGCCCGTTTGCCACCACCGAGGCTTCCAGGTTCGCCCGGTATTCCAGAAGGAGCTGCTTTAAACGGTGGGTGTCCGCAAAATTAAAGCGGCATAAAACCTCCTCAAGCAGTTCAAACATTTTCTCAAGGTTGCGGGAAAGGCATTTGGCGTTAAAGGAGATCAGCGGAATACAGGCCCCGGGGGCCTTGGCGGAAAAGCTGGTGCCGGCGGTGGCGGCAAGCCCGATGCCGCCGGTGTAAAGATCGATCATCTGGGCGATCTCGGAATAGGTATGAAGGGTTGTGCCACACCGGGTCAGGGCATTGCAGAAGAACGGCACCAGCGGCAGCAGGGTTGCGGGCAGCCCTTTGAGGCCGGCCGCCGCGGTGAAATAGAGGATTCCGGAGGTGGGCTGGTCATAGCAGCAGCACCGGGTCTTGGCATACCCCGGGGATTTTTTAACGGTGACGATCTCGAGGGGGATGTCCTTGATTTCAAGGGTCGGCAGGCAGGAGAGGTCTTCCTCGGATTCCTGTAGGGCGGCCAGGGCCGAGGCGTCTTTTTGAAGGTTTTCCATTTCCTTCTCGGACAGACGTTTTCGGATTTGCTCAAGCGCCTCGGCCACCCGCCGGTTTTCCGCTTCGGCCATTTTCTGATCGGGCAGAAGCAGCAGGCGGACCCGGTGGGGGTTTTCAAGAAAGTAGCGGCGAATCCGGTCTTCTAGAAATCCCTTCCGCTTCAGCTCGGCAAAAAGTCGGTTCATCAGGGTATCCACCTTCAAGGTGGTGGCCGGGTTTCCGCCGTGAAACCAGTCCCCGGTGAACCGCAGCAGCAGATTCAATCCGTAGGGAAAGGGATGGTTGGTGACCTCCTTTCGGTGAAATTCGATCTGGTGAATGGCGGATTCCACCATCCGTTTGTCAATGCCGGTTTCAACCAGGTTTTTTAGGGTATCTAAAATGATGCGTTCGATTTTTTCCGCGGATGCGGCTTTCACATCCTTTAACCCGCAGGAAAACAGGGTGTCCTTGTTTTCGGAATCAAACCCGGAGCCGTCCGACAGGGTGCTGCCCAGTCCGGACGCGATCAGCGCCTTTCTCAACGGGGAGCCCGAGTTTCCCATCAGCACCTGCTCCAGGACGGACAGCACCAGCACCTCAAAGGCGTCCCGAATATCGGCGGTCAGCCAGGCCAGGCAGACCTGGCATTTTTTTTGAGGGTCTTCGTTGGGGTCTATGGGATACCGGTATTGAGCGGTTTTGGGTTTTTTCCAGCGGGGCTGGTTGGGCACCTCGGTTTTCGGATCAATCCGTTTAAACCGGGAGAGGATCATCTTTTCGATCAGCGTCAGGTTTTGTTTTAAGGGGAGGTTGCCGTAGGTGTAAAAGAAGGCGTTGCTGGGATGGTAGTGCCTTCGGTGAAAGGCTTTGAGCTGGTCATGGGTGAGATCTGGGATCTGAGCCGGATCGCCGCCGGAGTTGAAGCCGTAGGTGGTGTTCGGGTAAAGGGCGTTTAATAGGGATCGGGTCATGACCTGGTCCGGGGACGACATGGCGCCCTTCATCTCGTTGTAGACCACGCCCTTGTA
>CAZFWD010000061.1:0-9040 GCA_964522535.1 uncultured Desulfonema sp. | reverse complement strand
AGAAGATGTCGTCCTTGTCAAAAAGCGCGTGATCGACGGCCTTGCCGAAAACAGGGTAGTTCGTCAGTTTTGCCCAGAAAAATCTCTGGGAGAAGGTTTTATTGATAAGGGTCCTGATCCAGTAAGGGCTTCCCATGACCATACCTTTGCGTTTGTTGACGGATAAGCTGAAATTACGCGATTTAAAAAATTTTTTCAACCGCAAAAAATTTCGCGTAATCCGGCGCTGCATTTCATCCTATGCATTTCATCCAAACCCCTTGACCGGATGCGGCGAAGCTGCTAAGAGAAGGCTTACCATGGAAATGGATTCAAGAAAATACAAGGGGTTGCGGGAGGCGATGGTTAAAAACCAGATCGAGGCCCGCGGCATCACCGATGAAAAGGTGCTGGCGGCCATGCGAAAGGTGCCGCGCCACCTGTTTGTGAGCGAGGCCCTGATGGATCAGGCCTACGCGGATCATCCGCTTCCCATCGGGGAACAGCAGACCATATCCCAGCCCTATATCGTCGCCCTGATGACCCAGGCGCTTGCGCTTAGCAAAGATGACCGGGTCCTTGAAATCGGAACCGGTTCCGGGTACCAGGCGGCGATTCTTTCGGAAATCGCCTTTCGGGTGTATACGATCGAAAAAAAACGAACCCTTCACATGAACGCGCGCAGGCTGTTTGACGAATTCAAATACACCAACATCGTCACCCGGTATTCGGACGGCACCAAGGGGTGGGAGGAGGAAAGCCCATTTGACGCCATTATCGTGACGGCCGGAGCGCCTGAGATCCCCAGCTCCCTGGTGGCACAGCTCGGCATGGGGGGACGGATGGTCATACCGGTGGGGGACATGTTCACCCAGGATCTGGTCAAGCTCTACCGGGACGAAAAGGGGATCCATCAGACCAGCCTGGGCGGGTGCCGGTTTGTCAAGCTGGTGGGCGAGCATGGATGGGGTGGGGAGTGAAGCAGGCGGCCGCCGCGACATGGAAGGAGGCTTTTTTCGCCAGCCCTGGGCCGCGTTCGACCAGGGCGGCGCTGCTGCTGGGCTTAAAAGGGGTGTGCATGGGCGTGGCGGACACGATTCCGGGGGTCTCGGGCGGAACCATCGCGTTGATTACCGGAATTTACGAGGACCTGCTTTCCGCGATCAAATCCGCCGACACGGCCATGATCAGAAGGCTGCTGCGGCTTGACCTGAAAGCCGGACTCGCAGGGTTTCACGCCCGGTTTCTGCTCTGTCTTTTTCTGGGCATCGGGATTGCGGTGTTCAGCATCGCCCGGTTGATGCACTACCTGCTGGTTTATCATCCGGTGCTGACCTGGAGCCTGTTCTTCGGCCTGATCGCCGCCTCCATTCTGGTGGTGGGACGGCAGGTGGAGGGCTGGGGACGGCCGGGCGTGTGGACGGCGTTTCTGCTGGGGGCGGCCGCCGCATACGCGATCGTTAATCTCATGCCGGCAACCACCCCCGAAACCCTTGGATTTATTTTTCTTTCCGGTATGTGCGCGATTTGCGCGATGATCCTTCCCGGGATCAGCGGGGCGTTTATTCTGGTGATCCTCGGCAAGTATGAGTTTATCATGGCGACGGTGAAAAACCCCTTTCTTCCGGCACACCTGGTTATCCTGTTGGTGTTTATGGCCGGCTGCCTGGTGGGGCTGGCCGGGTTTTCCCGGTTTTTGAAATACCTGCTGAACACGCACCGCAACCTCACCCTGGCCCTGCTGACCGGGTTGATGCTCGGCGCCATGCGGAAGGTATGGCCCTGGAAGGAAACTCTAAAATCTGAAATGATCGGCGACCAGCTCCAGGTGCTGCAGACCCGGAATGTGCTGCCGCCGGCATTGGACGGGGAGGTTTTTTTTGCCGCTTTTCTCGTGTTGGCGGGATTTGCGGCGGTAGTGCTGTTGGAGCGGATTTCCCGGGCGCGGTAGGCGCTACATTCGTTTTTGCGCGTTGAATTTTTCAAGCAGCCGTTTGTGCACCACCGCGGGCACCATGCTCTGAACATCACCGCCGAACTGAAACGCCTCCTTGATGATGGAGGAGCTGGTAAAGATCCACCGCAGACCGGTCATCAAAAACACGGTTTGAATCTCGCGGTTGAGCTTCCGGTTCATCAGGGCCATCTGGAATTCGTATTCAAAATCGGACACCGCCCGCATGCCCCTTAAAATCGCCTGGGCGTTCCGCTGGACCGCGTAATCCACAAGCAGCCCGTCATAGGAGGCGATTTCCACGCGTTCGAATTTTGCTAGCGTTTCTTCAAGCAGGGCGATCCGTTCGGGAACGGTAAACAGAAATTTTTTGGCGGGGTTTTCAAGGATCGTCACGATGATTTTATCGAAGATCTTCAGCCCCCGCGTGATGATGTCGATGTGCCCGTTGGTGACCGGATCAAATGAACCGGGATAGATCGCTGTTTTTCCCATGAATGACCGCCCCTTCCATGTGGTTCACACCGCTTTTATTCGCCCTCGGTGCCGTGCGGCATACTGCCCGGCCTGATCCGAAGCGAGTAATTTATATCACATAACTCAAAAAAGAGACAAGGGTTTTTCCGTATTTTCGCTGGTCTGTGGTTTTAAAACAGTCGAAAGCGTCCACCGTGGGCTCGAGGGCGGCGTGTTCGATGATGACCGTCGCACGGTTTTCCAGTGCGCCGCTACGCTCAAGGTTTTTCAGGGCCGGGGCCACGGCGTTCCGGCTGTACGGCGGGTCCATGAAAACCAGGGTGAAGCGGGGCTATTCGGATCGAATGCAGTTTAAATTCTTGATGATGTTCCATTTGATCAGTCGGGTGCGGTTTTCCAGCCCGCAGCCGGCGATGTTTTTTTGAATGATTCCGAGGGCAACCGAAGACATATCAATAAATACCGAGCAAGCCGCGCCCCGGCTTAAGGCCTCGATGCCGAACGCCCCGGTGCCGGCAAACAGGTCCAGAACAACCGCGCCGTCCACTTTTGCCGCGCAGATGCTGAACACGGCTTCCCGCACCCGGTCGGCGGTGGGGCGTGTGGCCATGCCCGGCGCGGCGGCCAGCCTTTTCCCCCTAAACTCCCCGGCAATGATTCTCATTGCTGCGTGGATATTCGTTTTTGGAATTTTTGGGTGATGTGCTGAATATAAGCCTTGTCCACCCCGATCCGCTTGGCGGTCTTGGAGAGGTGGTTGTTGTTTTGGGCGAGTTTGTACTGAATAAACGCGTGCTCAAACGCCCTTCGGGCGTCTTTCAGCTGCTCAATGGCGAAGAGCTCGGATTCGGACATTCCGGGGCCTTCGGGCTTCGGGTTGTACGGCGGGGGAATGTCGTCGATATCGATGGTTTCGGATTCAACGGTGATGTCTAAGCGCTCCACCAGATTTTTCAGTTCCCTGATGTTTCCCGGCCACGCATACCGCGAAAGCGCCTCCAGGGCGGCGGGGGTCAGTTTTCTGGAAACGC
Source organism: uncultured Desulfonema sp. (assembly GCA_964522535.1). Classification (GTDB taxonomy): domain Bacteria; phylum Desulfobacterota; class Desulfobacteria; order Desulfobacterales; family Desulfosalsimonadaceae; genus DYLE01. The sequence goes on along the minus strand of CAZFWD010000061.1, from coordinate 5,599 downwards.
CCCGGTTTTTTTGAGCCAGCTTGGCCAGAAAGGTGCGTACCAGCTCCGGAATATCCTCCGCATGCGCCCGGAGCGGCGGAACGACGATGGGCACGACGTTGAGCCGAAAATACAGCTCCTCCCGAAACCGGCCGTCCTGGATTTCTTTTTGAAGATCCTTGTTGCTGGAGGCGATGATGCGAACATCCACGGTGATCTCCCGGCTTCCCCCCAGCCGTCGGAACCGTTTTTCCTCTAGAATGCGCAGAAGGGTCGCCTGGGTCTTGAGGTCCATATCGCCGATCTCATCAAAAAACAGGGTGCCGGTGTTGGCCAGTTCAAACCTGCCTTGTTTTCGGGCTGTGGCCCCGTCCAGCGCCCCTTTTTCATGCCCCAGCAGCTCGCTTTCCATCAGCGCCCCTGAGACCGCGGCGCAGTTGATGTCGATAAACGGCTGATCCGCGCGGGCGCTGAACTGGTGAATCATGCGCGCCACGAGTTCCTTTCCGGTTCCGTTTTCCCCGGTAATCAGCACCCGCGCGTCCGTGGGCGCGGTAATGCTGATCTGCTTCTTGAGTTCCTGAATCGGCCGGCTGCTTCCGTTGATGGCGTTTTTTTCGATCGTCTTTTTGCGAAGGTAGCGGTTCTCTTCCTCCAGCCGACGAAAGTTTAAGGCGTTGTTGATCGCCACGATCACCTTGTCGATGGAAACCGGTTTTTCGATAAAGTCAAAAGCCCCGATTTTGGTGGCGTTGACCGCGGTTTCAATGGTGCCGTGGCCGGTCACCATGATGACCTGGGTGGTGGGATGATTTTTTTTAATCTCTTTCAGGGTGTCGAGCCCGTCGATGCCGGGCATCCAGATGTCCAGCAGGACCAGGTCCGGGGATTCGGCGTCCAGCAGTTTCAAGCCTTCATACCCGTTGGTGGCGGTGAGGATTTCAAACCCCTCGTCGGAAAGGATGCCGCTTAAGGATCGTAAAATGGATTCCTCGTCATCAACAATCAGGATGGATGGAAACATAAGGTATCACTCCTTCCTAAATCTGTTAAACCGGCAGCTCGATGGTGAATTTCGCCCCGCAGGGCTCATTGTCCCCCACGGTGATTCGGCCGTTATGGTCTGAAATGATGGTGCTGACGATCGCAAGCCCCAGGCCCATGCCGGATTTTTTGGTGCTGAAGTCCGGTTCAAACAGAAACGGCTTGTCCGCGTCCCGGACCCCGGCACCGGTATCCGCCAACACGATGCGAACGGTTTTCGCCCCCGGGTCATGGGCCAGGGATATGGAGATCGTCCCCTCTGTTCGAATTGAGGCGATGGCGTTATCGATCAGATTGATCAGGGTCTGTTTGATCTGCTGCCGGTCAAGGCTCATGACCGGAATGTCGTTTTCGATATGCACCTCAAACCGAATGTTCGTGTGGCCCTCCCGGTAAAACGCGATGGTCTCATGGATGATGGGCGGAAGCGCGCAGGGTTCGGGGTTGGCCGCAGGAAACCGGGCGAATGCGGAGAACTCGTTGACCAGGTTCCGGATCAGCTCGGTATGCTCGAGGATCGTCTGGGTGCATTCCTCAAAGACCGGATCGTCGATGGTGTTTTTGTATTTGCGTTTCAGCCGCTGGGCGGACAGGGAGATGGGGGTTAAGGGGTTTTTGACCTCATGGGCGATACGCCGCGCGACCTCCCGCCATGCGGTCATCCGCTGGGCCTTTTCCAGCTCGGTCATGTCGTCGAACACCATGACCAGACCGATCTGGCGGCCGTTATCGTCTTTCAGGGAATTAAAATTCACCTTGAAGCTTTTGGGCTTGCCCGCCACGGTCATGCTCAAAGAGACCAGCAGGCTCTCCTCCCGCTTGTTCCAGAACCGGTCGTAGATTTCATCCGCCAGATGCCGGTGCTGCTCCTTTAGAATATGCTTATAGCTTTTCTTGATGATCTCTTCGGCCTTCAGGTTGAGCATCCTTTCGGCCGAGTCGTTGATCGTCGTCACAAGACCTCTGGAGTCCAGGGAGATCACCCCGGTGGAGACATTGTTTAAAACGATCTCCATGTAGCGGCGCCGTTCCTCGATCTCGATGTTCTGCTGGTATAGCTTTCTTGCGGAAAGCTCCAGTTCCTTACGGTTGAAACGCAGGTCCCGGGTCATCTTGTTGAACGAATCGACCAGGGTCTTGATTTCATCATCGGCCACCACGTTGATGTTGTAGGTCAGATCCCCGCCCGCGACCCGCCGGGTGCCTTCGGCCAGTTCCATGATCGGGACGGTGATGGTTTTTGACAGATACATGCCGAACCAGACCGCGCAGAAGACCACCAGCAGCGCGACAATCGACAGGGTGATATAGTAGGTGAAACGAACCGGCTGTTTCAGCATCTTGGTCTGTTGGTATTCCTCGTAGCCCTTGGCAATGGACACCAGGTTCCGGGCCAGGTCACGGGGGAGCGTGACGCTGATGACGACAAACCCTTTAATATCTTCGCCCTTGGCGCCGAACGGCACTGCGGAGATGTTTCGAATCACCTCGCCGGCGGGAAGGTTTTCAGAGATCGACCAGGTGTCGCTCTTCATTTCCATTCCCTTTCGAAGGGCGTTCGGTTTGACCGGCAGAATATGATTTTTCCCCATTTTGGAGGTGATGGAACAGGCCTGCCGTCTGAACCGGGCGTCATACACCTCCACGGCATCGAGGTTGAACGCCCGCTGCACCACCTCGGTATAGCTTTGAAGGTCCTTCCGATGTTCGGGCGTCAGCAGGTCCCGGCTGGTCACCTGGTAGGCGGTCTTGTCCAGAAGGAAGGTGTTGTTGTCCTCAACCAGGGTATAAAGGTTCCGTCCCACGGCCAGCGCGTTGCTTAAGGATTGATCGATGGGGATTTTGAACCAGAACTCGATGCTGGAGGTGATGAAATGAAGCGAAAAGATGAACAGCACGGTGGTCGGCAGGAGGGTTAAGGCGATAAACGCGATGATGAGTTTTGTGCGCAGCTTGTTCCCTTCGGCTTTCCGGCGTCTTTCGTAAAAGAGCTTGACCAGGTTCCTGAAAACCAGAAAAATCAGAAGCACCAGCAGCAGCATATTGATGTTGATGAGGATGAACATCAACACCATGTTTGAGGCGGGGATGTTTCCGCCGTAGCGCAGCCCCTTGATGGCGAGAAGCGTGAGCAGGCCGGCCAGGACAAACACCACGCCGATGATGATAAACTCCCGCTTGCGCCGCCGCCGCTCGTCTTTTGAAATCGGGGCCGCCGGCTGTTTGTACCTGTTGCGTTTGATGAGGTTGAAATCCACTTGGGCTAATCTGTAATCTTTTTAATAGATGAAGGTAAACGAATGCCAGTCGGTTTCAAAGTCCCACAGAAAGGTCAGCAGGACATAGCTCAGAAAAAACGGAAGGCTTTTCCTTTCCATCTGGGCCTTTGCCTTTATCTGATAGCATTTTCCCTTTTGCAGCCGTTCCAGGGGAACTAACTTTAACATTTTGATTTCAGAAATAAATCCCTTTGCCTCTTCAAAGGATTTGGTGGTCAGGGGCATGTCCCCTTTCCAGGATTGATTGACCCGGAACTCATTTTTCAAACCGTCGTATTTGATTGTATGGGTTATTGTCAGCTCCTGAATCGTTTTGTCCGGACAGAGGGTTCTTGACTGGGTCAATCGAATGAAGAACGAAAAGGTGGCGGGGATGCCGTTTAAAACCGCCTCTTCGATCTCTTTTTCAAACGCCCCTTCCATTTTTAAGGAAAGCAGAAGCTCGGTTTTGCCGTCCGTTACCGAGATATCCGTTATGGCGGCATCCTGGGCGAAAACAAGACAAGGACAAAACAGGATCATCGCCATAACCGGTATAACCATAAGAAATTTTTGTTTTATTTTCATTTTTGGCCAAAGCCTTTCGAAGGTGCGGAGGGTTTGTCGCGTCTTTGAGTTATCGAGTTGACGATTCGGGCTTATCCTGAGACAGGCGTCTGAACCGTTCAAGGGTCATGGTTTCCCAGGATGCCTTGCTGGCAAAGAATTTTTCCAAAAATTTGTGGTTGAAGTGGTGGCCGGATTTGTGCAGCATCACATGCCCGAGCAGCGGCATGCCGAGCAGGGAAAAATCCCCGATGCAGTCTAAAATCTTGTGCCGAACAAACTCGTCGGAGAATCGCAGCCCCTCCTTGTTGATGATGCCCTTGTCGTCCAGCACCACCGCGTTGTCTAAGGAACCGCCCTTGGCAAGTCCATAGAACTTCATATACTCCAGTTCATGAAGGAAGCCGAAGGTCCTGGCCCGGCATATGTCGCGCAGGAAGTTCTCCTCGGTCATCTCGATGGAACAGGTCTGGGTGTGGATGGCGGGGTGCGCAAAATCGATGGTGCAGGTGATTTTAAAGCCCGGGGCCGGGTGTAGGCGGACCGATTTTCCATCCTCTTCCAGCTCGATGGGGGACATAACGGCAAAATAGATTCGCGGGGCATCCTGTTCGGCGATCCCCCCTTTGATGATCGCCTCCGCGAACGCCGCGCCGCTGCCGTCCATGATCGGGGCTTCATAATCATCCATTTCCACAACGGCGTTGTCCACGGCAAGCCCGGCGAGACAGGCCATCAGATGCTCGATGGTTGATACGATGCTGCCATCCTCCCCGATGACCGTCGCGAGGCTGGTATCCACAACCCTGTTGAAATGCGCCTTTATGGTGGGTTGCGCCGGAAGATCGACCCGCCGGAATCGAATGCCCGAATTCGGCGGCGCGGGCTTGATCATCAGGTTGACCTTTTTCCCCGAATGCACCCCCACTCCGGAAAAACCCACCGGCCTCAGCAGGGTCCGCTGTCTATCGTGCAACCTCATCATCGTTTTCCTTTATTTTCAACCGGGCAAGGCCCGAGTAAACATCGTATTTTATCCATTGATATATCCGATCAGATTTCAAAATGCAATCCATGCCGGATTTTTCATCCCTGTTCCCGAATTCGTTTGTTCTTCGGCAAAGGCTTTGTTATATTTCAACGGGTTGAAAACCCGGGCCAGGGCTCTGATTGCTTGAAAATGAGAATCATCAGGGAGAACGGGATTGCTTTCAAAGGTATTAACCAGCGCCGTTGTCGGGATCGATGCCCATCTGATGGAGGTGGAGGTGGACATCTCCTACGGGCTTCCGGCGTTTACCACCGTTGGGCTTGCCGAGGTGTCCGTAAAGGAAAGCCGGGAGCGGGTCAAGGCCGCGATCCACAACTGCGGATATACGTTTCCGGATGATCGCATCACCGTCAACCTGGCGCCCGCTCATATTAAAAAGGAGGGCACCGGGTTTGACCTGCCCATCGCGCTGGGCATTCTGGCCGCGACCGGGATCATTCCCAAGGATAAAACCTCCGGTTATCTGGTGCTGGGGGAGCTGTCTTTGGATGGCCGAGTGAAACCCGTAAAGGGCTCGCTTCCCATGGCCATGGCGGCAAAGGCGTCGGGGTACGAAGCGATTCTGGTGCCTCATGACAACCGTCGGGAGGCCTCGGTGGTGGACGGGATTTCGGCGATTCCGGTGAAAACCCTGCACGAGGCCGTGGATTTTCTTCGCGGGGTGGTGGATATTCGGCCGGAGCGATTTGATGCCGAAGCG
>CAZFWD010000060.1:0-4360 GCA_964522535.1 uncultured Desulfonema sp. | reverse complement strand
GGACTGCCCGAATGTCCGGCGGCAGTATCAGTCCCTTTTCAGATATATTCTAGTGGATGAGTACCAGGACACCAACAACCTTCAAGAGGAACTCACCGGGCTCCTTATTGATAATGGAAACCTTTTCTGCGTGGGGGACGACTGGCAGGCCATTTACGGATTCAGGGGAAGCAACGTGAATCATTTTCTTCGGTTTGCCCGGAAGTACAAAGGAGCCAGGATATTTCGGCTGGAACAGAACTACCGCTCCGCAGGGGAGATTGTCGAGGCGGCCAACCATCTGATCAGTTTTAACGAAAAACGGATGGAAAAGGCCTGTTTTTCTGAAAAAAAAGGGGGGGTCATTGAGGTACACGATTTTTTTTCAGATGATGAGGAGGCGGCCTGGGTGGCGGATAAAATAAAGTCCCTTTGCCGCGACAAACTTCCTCTTGACCGGATGGCGGTGCTGTACCGCACCAAGTTCTGTTCCCTGCCGTTTGAACAGGCTTTCCGCGCGGCCGGCATTCCCTACCGCATGCTCGGCGCCAAGGGGTTTTTTGAGCGCAAGGAGATATTAGACCTCACCTGTTACCTGACCGCGGCTTTCTTTGAAAAGGACGATGCGGCCTTTGAGCGGATCATCAACACCCCCAGGCGGGGCATCGGCCCGTCGATGATCAAGCAGATCAACCGGGTACGAAAGCCGCAAATGGGCCTAAAAGAGGCCACCCGCCAAGCCTTGAGCGAACAGCTCCTGCCGCAGAAGGCCGACACCTCCCTTAACGGCCTGATGACCCTGCTGGATGAAATCAAGGATATGCCGCCGAAAGCAGCGGTCCTGGAGATCCTGGAGAGGGTGAATTATAAGGAATACCTGCGGCAGTATGCCCAGACCAAGGATGATTTCACCGCCCGAATGGAAAACATCGACCAGTTGATCTATACCGCATCCCGGCATGACACCCTGCTGGATTACCTGGAGGAGGCTTCCCTGATCAAGGAGGACAAGGCCGAAGCCGAGGCGGAGCAGGGGGTCGCCCTGGCCACCATGCACGCCAGCAAGGGGCTTGAGTTTCACGCGGTTTTTGTGGTGGGATGCGAGGAAAACCTTCTGCCGCACTGGAAGTCAAAAGAATCGGCATCAGAACTCCAGGAGGAACGGCGATTGATGTATGTGGCCATGACCCGGGCCGCGCATTACCTCTATTTTACGTCGGCGAGCTACCGCAAGGGGCAGTATAACCCCCAAAGCCGGTTCATTGCAGAGATATCCCAGTCTCCGCATCTGCACATTTAGACTGACGGTTTCAATCCCTCTTTCAGCTTCTGCGCCAGCGCCTCCTGAAGCTTTTTTTTCTTTTCCTCCTGCTGCGCCCGAATGGTTTCGAGGCTTTTCCTGCCGGCCTCCTTTTCTTTTTTAAACCGCATCAGCTCATCCGCGATGCTGGCCGGGGCATTGCTCAACGGTATCTCTTCAAGCCTCAAATGATCCCTGATAAACAGGCGCGTATCGCCGGTCTTCTCGACAACCCCGATGGCCTCCAGGTCAAGCAGCTTGCGGCACAACCGGTTCCCCTCCTCCAGGGAGATGGAGAGCAGGCCGCAAACCGCTTCCAGGGACGGGGGCGCCACCTGCTGGTGCTCTAGAATACGAATGGCCGCAACAAACAGGTGCGCCTTTGTGTATGGATTTTTGTCTTCCATGGAATTTTTTAAATTGTTTAATTGTATAATTTAAAATTTTATGGTTAATAAAATTTTAGCCGATTTCAAACCTGTAATAAAATCGTATCATCCGTTTTGATTTTGTCAAGCTTACCAGAATGTCAGATAGGGATAAACCGAAACCATCGACAGAAAGGGAGGACATGATGACGATTATTACTGGGGTTTTAGCAAGGGAAATCCTGGATTCCAGGGGGAACCCGACCATAGAGGTTGACGTATCGCTCGCCTGCGGTGCGAAGGGGCGTGCCGCGGTTCCGTCGGGCGCTTCCACCGGAACCCGGGAAGCGCTTGAGCTGCGTGACCGCAACAAAAAGCGGTATTCGGGAAAAGGGGTTTTGAAAGCCGTGGACAATGTGAAACATAAAATCGCCCCGGCGATCGTCGGCATGGATGCGGCGGATCAGTTGACGCTGGATACCCACATGATCGCGCTTGATGGAACCCCCAATAAATCAAAGCTCGGCGCCAACGCCATTCTCGGGGTGTCTATGGCGGCGGCCCGGGCAGCGGCGGATGCGTATGGCTTGCCGTTGTATCGGTATCTCGGCGGACTGAACGCGAACCTCCTTCCCATTCCCATGATGAATATCATTAATGGCGGCGTTCATGCGACCAACAACCTGGACATTCAGGAGTTTATGATCGTTCCGGTGAGCGCGAAATCCTTTGCTGAAGCGGTAAAAATGGCTGCGGAGACCTTTCATCATCTCAAACGGATCCTCACGGAAAAGGGCCTGAGTGTGGCGGTGGGGGATGAGGGGGGATTTGCACCCGATCTTTCATCCAATGAAGAAGCGATTCAGGTCATTATTTCAGCCATTGAGGCGGCCGGGTATCAACCCGGCTCGCATATCGGGCTGGCCATCGACGCGGCGGCCAGTGAGTTTTATCATGGTGGAAAATACCATCTGGTCTCGGAGAACAAAAAACTTAGCGCGGCGGAAATGATCGATTATTATCAGGCCTGGATCGATAAATATCCTCTGTTCAGTATTGAGGACGGGTTGGCCGAGCAGGACTGGAAAAACTGGGCGATGATGACCGAGCGGCTCGGCAGGGTCGCTCAGATTGTCGGGGATGATATTTTTGTGACCAACCCCGAGATTTTTGAAAAGGGCATTCGTGAGGGCATCGCAAACGCCATCCTGATCAAGCTGAACCAGATCGGAACGGTTTCCGAAACCTTAAAGACAGTGGACATGGCCAAGCAGTCCGGTTACGCCACGGTGATCTCCCATCGCTCCGGGGAAACCGAGGATCCTTTTATCGCGGATTTTGTCGTGGGGGTGAGCGGCGGGCAGATCAAAACCGGTTCCATGTCCCGAAGCGAACGGATCGCCAAGTACAACCAGTTGCAGCGGATCGAAGAGGAACTTGGCGGCGCGGCGCGGATGTCGGAAAATGTTTTCAGCGCTTAAAAAAACAGCCGTATGCTTGTCGGCCTTTCTGTCCGCCCTGGTTTTCGGCCTTCAGCCGGCGGACGGCTATCTGCTTCAGGGGCCCCATGTTCTTGAGCTGATGCTCGAAAGCATCAACCTTCCCCACAGGCTTTTAATCAACCAGAAGGTGATCCTCTTCGATCCGGACGGGAATGCGCAGTCCGCGGGGTTTGATCAGCTGCTGCGATACCACTTGCCGGAACGGTTTCGTTCCGATATTGAAACCCCGGAATTAAAGCGGATTTATATCGCATCCGCCGACGCCTCCCTGACGGTCCTTGACGGCAGGGTGGTGAGTGAGACCGACCACTGGATGGATCATTACAAGGATATTTTTTTTTACCGCTCCCGGGAACGGCTGGAGACCCGATTGCGTGAAACCGGAATCGATGTTTCCGTGACCAGTCTGGGCCGGTTTGACGGCAAGATCGCCCTGGTGATCGGTGCGCAATACCCGAATGAATCGTCTCCCCAGTTATGGGTTGAGAAGGAGGGGTTTTTGCCTTTGCGGTGGCTGTTCCGGCCGGGCGATTCCGCTTCCGGCATGGCGTCCCTTGAGATCCGCTACAGCGAATGGCGGCGTCACAGCCAGGCCTGGTATCCGATTCGGATTGACTTTTTGGAAGGGGGGGCGCTGGTCCGCAGGATTCAGGTCGAAGGCATGGAACTCAACCCCGGTCTGTCTGAAGCGGTTTTCGACCTTGAGCGGATCCGGAAATCCTGTGTGCATGAAAGCGGCAACACATCTTCGGAACCGGAGAGAAGCGATGTTGAAAAAAAAATTGATGAATTCAGAAGGATATTTGAATAGGGCCGGCAGGCCTACTTTCCGTAAATCCATAAGGAGCGATCCATGGCTGGTAAACCCAAGTATATCTTTATAACCGGCGGGGTTTTATCATCGCTTGGAAAAGGGCTGGCCTCCGCCTCCATCGGCGCGCTCATGGAATGCCGGGGATTGAAGGTTACCTTTTTAAAGCTTGACCCTTACATCAATGTGGACCCCGGCACCATGAACCCGTTTCAGCACGGCGAGGTCTATGTGACCGACGACGGCACCGAGACCGACCTGGACCTGGGGCATTACGAGCGGTTTGCCAACGTTCGGTTAAGCGCCGACAACAATTATACCACGGGAAAGATTTATCATTCGGTGATCAGCAAGGAGCGTCGCGGGGATTACCTGGGCGGCACGGTTCAGGTCATCCCGC
>CAZFWD010000059.1:0-3823 GCA_964522535.1 uncultured Desulfonema sp. | reverse complement strand
GACAGCGTGACCGTGACGGACCTGGCCGATGACAGCGATGTCTCGGCGAGCATGTATGACGACACGAAAAATATCGTGGAGGGGCTGTTTGCGTTTGTCTGGATTTATGGCGGCACAGACGGGCATGAGTATGAGATCACGGTGAGGGCCGAGGGGGATACCTACAGCGAAAAGTACGAGCTGGAGGCGTTGATGCGGGTGCAGGAAAAAACCCGCGTGGGATAGGGGGTTTTTATGCCGGTTAAGCTTTACGACTTCAAGGGGACCCAGCCGCTGATTACCCCGCGGCTGCTGCCCCTGGGGTATGCCCATGTCGCGGAAAACGTAAAATTGGGGTCCGGGGCTATGGAGAGCTTTTTGGCGATGGGCAGCTCGGTTCATACCCCGAGCGCGGCTCCGGCCACGGTGTATCTGTTTGATGACACCTGGATGGACTGGGCCGCTCGAAGGTGGATTGAAAAGGCGTCGATTTCCGGGACCGACCGGATTCTGGCCACCGATGGAACCTCCTACCCCAAAACCGTCGCAGAGGACGGCACCACCCGGCGATGGGGGGTGGTCAAACCCACCACGGCCCTGACCATCAGCGCCGCCGGAACGGCGTCCGACGACATTGTGGTGGATTCCATTTCGTATGTCTATACCCTGGTGACGGCCTACGGTGAGGAATCGGATATCTATACCCCCACCACGGTGGTGGATATCAAGACCGGGGAGTACGTCTTCCTCAATAACTGGTGCGTTCATAACGGCAACCAAAGCTTCTGGCTGTCCACCACCGGCAACGATATCGAGTATATTCGGGTGTACCGGCTGGCCTCGGATTCGGCCGGCAACGCCGAGTACCAGCGGGTGAGCCTGCGATCCGCGACGGATGGGTCCTCGGTGTCCGAAATTCCGGTGACCAGCATCACCAGCGCGGACGACCCCTGGTATGATGTCAACGCCGACCAGTCCGGGCTGTCCGACGACCTGGGGGAGGTATTGCCCACCGAGGGGTGGGACCCGCCGCCGGGCGATGAAACAAACGGCTATATGAAGGGCGCCTGCATGTTCCAGAACGGCATGTACGCGGGGTTTTTGGGCAAGATCGTGTATCTGTCCGTTCCGGGTTTTTATTATGCGTTCCCGGCCTCGGGCACCATGGACTACACCGTGGAGCTGCCCTACGACGTGGTGGCCATCGCCGCCTTTAACCAAAGCCTGGTGGTGGGGACCACGGCCTTTCCGGAAATTCTGTCCGGCTCGGATGCCGCCTACATGACCCGGACCCCGCTGCCTTACCAGCAGCCGTGTTTGTCCGCAAAAGGCATGGTGAGCCTGCCCGACGGGGTGGTGTATGTGTCGCCCGATGGGTTGTTTAAGGTCTCCTCGTCCGGCGGCGAGGTGATCACCAAAGGGATTATTCACCGGGACGACTGGCAGGATTATGACCTGGACAGCGCGATTCTGGCCTATTTTGACCAGAAGATTTTTATCTTTTTTGAGGGGTCGGGCGACGGGTTGATCTATGACCCGGCGGCCGAATACCTGGTGGCGATTGATCTGGGCGCTTATGATGTGTGCGATGTGTTTGTCGATCCCGAGGCCGATGTTTTGTATATCGCCTGGCAACTCAGCACCACCTACGGCGTATCGGCCTGGGAGGGGTCAACAACGTCATATTTGACCGCCGAATGGCAATCCGGAATTTTTGAGACCCCGCCGGTCTGTTTTGCCGGGGGCCGGGTGGAGGGGACGTTCCCGGCCGGGCATTCCACGACCCTGACGTATAACGTGGATGGGGTGTTGAAACATACCCAGACCGTGACCGACAATACGCCGTTTCGGCTGCCGAGCGGGTTCCGGGGCCGGGATCATGGGGTGAAGGTGGTGTTTTCCAAATCCACCGTCAACGCGATTTATTTATCCTTTGATTTTGGAGATTTGGCCGTTGTCTGATACCGCCATAAAACGACCAGCGATTCCCGCGTCATCGGGGGTGGTGGACTGGGCCTCTTTGCGGCTGTTTCTGGAGCCGGTCAAGACCCTGCTGGAGATTCATGAGGGGTGGATCGGCCGGGCCGGGGTCGACCGGTTTGTGCCCGAGGGGGAGCTTTCCGGCATGATCGATCAGGTCGGCAACCTGGATATTTCCACCTTTGTGGGCAACGATACCCAGGGGCCGGGTCCGCCCACGGATATGTGGGTGACGCCCGGGCCGTTCTGGAACGAGATTACCTGGGTCAACCCCACCGACGACGACCTGCGTGAGATCGAGATTCGGGTCAACACCGTGGACAGTGTGACCGAATCCGACTGGGTGGCCTATGTGACGGTGACCAACCTTCAGGGCCTTGCCGGCAGCTACAAGCATAAACCGTCTGATTTGTCCCAGGATCATTATTATTGGATTCGGGCGAAGGACTGGTCGGGCAATTATTCCACCTGGGTGCCCAGCGAGGAGCTGGGGGGTTTTTTGGCGCCGGGGGTCGAGACCTGGGGAGAGACCATTGACGCGCTTTTGGCGATTTTGGCCGAGCAGATCACCGAAACTCAATTGTATGCCGATTTAAATACGCGGCTGGACAAGATCGAGACCACGGAATCCGCAGTGACCCAGAATACCGCGGATATCGGCGACGGGATCGACGGGTTGTGGGCCAGCATTTCCAGCAAGGTTCAGGTCACCACCTATGAGACGGATATCACCGGCGAGGGCGGGCTGATGGACCGCACGGCCATTGCCGAGGAAAAGCTGTGGGTGGGGACCGGGGGCAGCGGCACGCCCGAGGACCCGGCAGATGACACCCTGCTGGCCCAGTGGACCGTCAAGATGGATGTCAACGGCCATATCGCCGGGGTGGGGCTGGCCCTGGATGAAAGCGGGTTTTCCCAGTTTATCATTGTGGCGGATCAGTTTGCCGTGGCCAACCCGTCTAATGGGTGGGCGCCGGGTAAGATTCCGTTTGTGGTGGGCACGGTGAACGGGGAGACCCAGGTGGGGATCACCGGGTCGCTGCTGGTGGATGAGTCGGTGACGGCCGTCAAGATATGCACGGAAGAGCTGCTTGTGGGCGACAATATCCAGGTGGCGGAGGGCGCCATCACCATTGCGGGTCTGGCCGAAGAAGTCAGCGGCTGGGTTACCGGGTTGGCCGAGGATGCGACGGCCGCAGATATCGCCAACCTGCCGGCCACGCCCACCGGGTCCGGGCTGTTTTGCAGCGCGGCGTATCTGGGGTACTATGATTCCCCGGACTGGAAGGTCTATATCGGGGCCGGCGGTACGTTTAAGTTTATGGGGGATGCCGACAACATCATTCAGTGGAACGGCGCGGCGTTTTCCATGGCCACCACCGGCAATATTTATATGAAGGGCGGCACCATGAGCCTGACGGCCTCCGCAGCGATCAACATCACAGCGGGGAGCCTGAATGTTTCATCTTCCGGGCAGATTACCGTGACCACGCCGGTGGGCATTCTGGTGCAGGGCGGCGGGGACATTACGATCAAGGGCGCGGATTCCAACCCGGGGAAGTTGATTATCAAGGATGGGGATGGGATTTATTATACTCAATTATATGCTACCTATTCTGGTCTTGGGTTGTTTTGGGTCCCATCCGCGGGTAGTGAGCTTGTTTTCAATGTTGGGCTTGAAACCACCACCTTTGCTTCCATTAGATTATATGGCGATGTAGTTAAACTCGGCGATGGTTCGGATGAAGTCTTTTGGAGTAATGGGGCCTTATGCCCAGGGGCTGCCGATAATACTCTGGGCAATACCACCTACGACGCCTGGTATCGCCTCTATATGGGTAATTACATCGCCTTTGAGGGGAAC
>CAZFWD010000058.1:0-6479 GCA_964522535.1 uncultured Desulfonema sp. | reverse complement strand
ATCAGGGAAACCGCCTCCTGATGATCCTCAAGGGGCAGGCTTCCGATCCAGGTCGGCAGCGCAAAGGGGCGGAATCCGATTTTCGAATCAGGGTTTATTTTCATACAACCTTTTTAATTTATTATTAAAAATCGAATAACAATCCGGTTCCGGCCCAAAAAATAATATTTTTATCTAACTTAACAAAGGATGACAAGCTTTTTTAGCGGCCCTTTTGGCGCGGATCACGTAAACGATTGACACCGGAAATAAAGTTACGTATATGTAAAACAACTGATTTAGGTTAACATTAAACTCAGACCGGAATGCGGCAAATAGAAATACCGTCTGTTTTTTACGCCCGCAATCGGGCAGCAAACCGCATCCGGTATTGGTATAAGGAGAAGCAGATGTTTGGTATCGGCATGCCGGAACTGATCGTTATCCTCATCATCATTCTGATTGTCTTCGGCGCGGGCAAGCTGCCTGAAATCGGAGGGGCCATCGGCAAAGGGATTCGAAACTTCAAAAAGGGAGCCACCGAGGACGACAAGGAACCGGATCGCCCAGATAACAAGAAAACCAAGTCCTGACCGTTTTTTGGGTTTTCACCATTAAACCCAGCCGGTGCCGGTTTTTACCCAGAAGCCACGAATGCGAAATTTTTATTAAAACGGAATATCGCTGCCCCCGCCCCCGGATGCCCCGGAAGGCGCATCAGAAGGCGACGGAGCGGCATCATCGTCAAAAGGGGGCGCATTATCGCCGGGCCCGTATTCCCCTCCTCCGGCCGCGTTTTTGGGATCCAGCATCTGCATGTCGCTTGCAACAATCTCCGTGGTGTAGCGGGTGACCCCGTCCTTGTCCCAAGAACGGGTTTGAAGACGGCCTTCCACATACACCTGCCTTCCCTTGGACAGGTATTCACCGCAGATCTCGCCCAGCTTTCCGAACGCCACCACCCGGTGCCATTCGGTTCTTTCTTTTTTTTCGCCCGTGGCCTTATCCTTCCAGTCCTCGTTGGTCGCCAGGGTGAAATTGGCCACAGCCCGCCCGTCCTGGGTGTAGCGGACCTCCGGGTCCTTGCCGAGCCTGCCGATGAGCATCACCTTGTTCAAACCCCTTGCCATGATTCTTTCTCCTTCCTTTTCGTCCCGCGTCCTCATTAAATATTTCACAACTACCTGCCCCATACCGGGTCATTGCCGAACCGCTTCATCCACCACTCCTCCTTGGAGATGTATTTTTCCACCTCCTCCCGAGTGAAGGGAAACCTATATTCCCGGCAGTAGGCCGCCAGCACCTTGTAGGCCGCCTTCACCTGCCGGGTCTTTTCCGCACACAGGGATTTTTCCTGAGCGCAGACATCCGGATGCCATCTCTTTAAAAGCAGCCGGTAGCGCGCCGTGATCTCCTCAAGAGTGGCGGCCTCGGGCAGGCCTAACGCCCGCCTTGCTTCGTCGATTTCTTCAAACCGGGTTTTTTGTCCGTCAACTGACAGGCATCCTTTACTCATGTCGATATCCCCAGCCGCGGCAGGATCCACGCCTGAAGCGCGTACCAGACCCCCACGACCACCAGCAGAACCCATGTGTTTTCCATCATCCACTCCTTAATACTAGATCCTTAAACCAAACCGCGGGGATTGTCAAAAAAGAAAAATCGAAGGGGCTGACAATCAAAAATGCAATTTCTCAAGCTTTGCCAGGGCCTGCCTGGCCTGGGGCATAACCGGATCAAGGCTCAGCGCCTGTTCCAACTCCGTGCGGCAATTTTCAATCATGCCTTTTTTCCAATAGGTCGCGGCCAGGCTATAATGCATCTCACTGCTCCAGGGAACGGTTTCTATGGCCTTTTTGAAATGATGGAGCGCCCCGTCATAGAGCGCCATTTTGAAATGGGTCATTCCGAGATTGTAATGGGCGATTGCCGAATCTTTCTTGATCTTTAAAGCGTTTTCATAAACCTTGCGGGCCGCTTCATAGGCGCCGGCCTCAATGCATGCCTTTCCTTGAATCAACAAAAGGTTCCATTCGGCTTCCTGCGACAAAAACCGCAGGTCCCGGTCTTCAGGAACCATGCGCAAGGCCTTGCGGTAGCTCTCCTTCTCCTCTTCGTACCTGCCCTGAAAGCAGAAAATGCGGCCCTGTATGTAGTGACCCCTGGCCTTAAAGTACCTTTCAAGCCGATTGGCCACAGCGACAGGCAGATTTTCGAAAGACTCAAGGATAAAGCGCACGCGGGTCCGGATCTTTAACAACTCTGAAAGATTCAACACCTTGGTATCGATGGCCAGCCGTTTGGGCGAGCTGTGAAGTGCCAGCGGACGCTGATCCGTAATGAGATGCGCCCGTTGCGTATAGCGCACCAGCGCATCCCGGCCCGCCACAAAACAGCTCAGAAACGCACAGGGATCTTCCAGATGAACGGCGCGCAGGTCGTTTCTAATCTTCTCTTGCTTCACCCTTTGATCAAAAAGGTCAAAGTTGATAACCAATTTCTTCCGCGCACCTAAAACCAGGGTGAACTTGTTCACAAACCACAGGCTGACATCGGGGAAAATACTCAAAAAGGTCTTGATGATCCTTTTATACTCCGAAGGCTTCAGGCCGTGGAGGGGAAGCCACTGGCACATCACGCCGTTTGCGCCGAGCCTTTGCTTGGACAATTCATAAAATTCCCGGGTATAGAGCATCCAGCTGTCCCTTGACCGGGGGTGGGTGGAATCACATACGATGACGTCGTAGCCGCCTCAGTTTTGCTGAAGACAGCTTCTGCCTTCACCGAGAATCAAGCGGACCCGCTTGTCGGCAAGCACGTGATGGTTTTCCTCAAGGAAATACCGGTTCGCCTCGACCACCTCGGGGCATACCTCCACGGCATCAATGTGCGCAAAATGATGGGTGGTCATGGCCCCGGTGGTAATCCCGGCGCCAAAGCACAGCACCACGGCGCTTTGCGGATTTTCATGCACAAGGCAGGGAAGATGCGCGAGCAGATGGAAGGTCTGCAAAGAACCGTAATCGGTGGGCACTTCCGGGATGTCATTGATCCTCAGTTCTTTGCAGGCATCTTCGCGTTCAAGGACGGTGACCCTGGTAGGACCCCCTGTTTTGGAAAACAAAAGCCTCGGTCCGGTCATGAATGAGACAGCCCCTTCAAGGATCATAACGTGCGTTTGACATTCGGATCAATCCCATAAAAGGGATTTTAAGTCAAGTTGAATTGGGCCGGCATGTGCAGGATCGTTATTCGGCACCGATCAAAAGCGGTTTGTTTGATGAAGGCGCGAATTTAAGGGAACACATGGCGATCGTGAGCACTCGGGTGCATAAGAAAAAAATGCCCTGCAAAAGGTTTTCGATATGCTTGAAGTTAAGCCATCTTTTGGGTATATTAAAAAAGTCTATTTTCACACAAAAGGGTTTCCATGGGATGTGTTTAAAACCTGCAACCGTTTAACCCCGCTAAAAAAGGAGCGCTTGATGAGCAGAGCGTTTGACCTCCAGACTATTCGTATCGGCGATATTGTTGATGATAATGCCCGAAACCTGCCGATGCACAAGGCCCTGGCCTATTACGAGTATGATTTCAGCCAGAGCTTTGAAGAATTTCAAAACACCTGCAATCAGGTGGCAAAGGGGCTGATGGCCCTGGGCATCCAGCGCAGCGACCATATCGCCATGTGGGCCAATAATGTGCCGGAGTAGATTTATACCCAGTTCGGCAGCGCTAAAATGGGGGCGGTGCTGGTCACGGTAAACACCAATTTCAGGGCCTATGAGCTGGAATTTTTGCTCAACCAGTCCGATGCCACCACCTTGATTCTGGTAAACGGGGTGCGGGAAAAAAATGAATATATGCAGATCCTTCATCAGGTCTGTCCGGAGATAAAAAACTGTGCGCCCGGCGCCCTGAAAGCGGAAAAGGCCCCGTACCTTAAAAACGTCGTTCATCTGGGCCGGGAAACTATCCCCGGCATGTATAACTGGAATGATCTGCTGGAAATGGGAAAAAAGGTCTCCGAATCTGAACTGGCCGACCGTTCAAACAGCCTGGACCCGGAGGATGTGATTATGATGCAGTACACCTCGGGCACCACGGGATACCCCAAAGGGGTGATGCTCACCCACAAAAACCTGATCGGAAACAGCCTGGGCATGGCGGAGGTCATGGCACTGGGCCCTGAAGATAAGGTGTGCATTCCCGTTCCCCTGTTCCACTGCTTCGGCTGCGTTATCGGCACCATGTGCTGCATGGTGTCCGGCGCGACCATGGTCCCCATCACCTCCTTTAAGCCGGAGGTCGTGATGGCGGCGGTGGAAGCGCTTGGATGCACGGGTCTGCTGGGGGTGCCCACCATGTTTATCGCCAATCTTGAAGAGATGGAAAAGAAGAGCTACGACACCACGTTTCTGAGGACGGGCGTCATGGCCGGCGCCACCTGCCCGATTGAGCTCATGAAGGGGGTCATTGACAAAATGGGGGCAAAGGAGCTCACCATCGTTTACGGCCAGACCGAGGCTTCCCCCGGCATCACCCAGACCCGGCGCGACGACCCGATGAAAATCCGCACCGAAACCGTGGGCCGGGCCCTTCCCCACGTGGAGATCAAAATCGTGGACCCGGTCAATAACCAAACCCTGCCGCCCGAAAAAACCGGTGAACTTTGCACCCGCGGCTACCACGTCATGAAAGGCTACTATAAAATGCCGGAAAAAACCGCCGAGGCCATTGATGATGAGGGATGGCTGCATACCGGAGACCTGGCCAGCATTGATGAACAGGGCAACTGCACCATCCAGGGCCGGCTGAAAGACATGATCATTCGGGGCGGAGAAAATATTTATCCGCGTGAAATCGAAGAGTTTCTCTACCAGCATCCGCAGATCAAGGGGGCCCAGGTGGTGGGCGTTCCCAGTAAAAAATACGGCGAAGAAGTGGCCGTCTTCATTCAACTCAAAGACAGCGCCAGCCTGAATGAAGACGATATCCGGGACTTCTGTAAAGACAGGATTGCCTTTTACAAAATTCCGCGTTTCATCTATTTTGTGGAGGAGTTTCCCACCACCGCCAGCGGCAAAATCAAAAAGTACGAACTGCGGGAGATGGCGTCCAGCAACATCGAATAGGACGTGAAACAATAGACGGTACCAGAGCCCCCGAATTACCCCAGGCCGGAGTTGAGTCGACAGCTTGATAAAAAAGCCTTCTGAGAAAACCTGTCGAATCTGATCGGCGTCGGTACCCGTTATTCCAAATCCAGCTCTTTCAGTTTGGCTTCTGTGGGGATACCCGCTTCGCTCCATCCCCTGAGCTTGTAGTATTCAGGGAGCGTTACGTCAAGATGCACAATGTGACCCTTGGACGCGCCGGCGGATATGGGCACCTCGAGGAATCTCGGCGGCAGGGTGTCATCGGCCTTCGTGAGTCCGACCTTGAGATTCCACAGCTTTTCAAGGTTCCAGATCCGCTCGCCGGCCTTCAACAGCGCTTCCACGCTGTAATCAATACCTGTTGCCGTCGAAAGAAGGCTTGCGTAATCCTCCGGCCCCAGGGCGAACGACGTAAACAGACAAATTCCTTCCGCGTCGATCACCGCGGTTAAATCCTGAAATGTTTTTACCCACTGGGCTTTGCCCTCTGTTATGAAAGGATCAAGCTTCTCAGGCACGCCGAAGATTTCCGGCGAGATAAGGTACCCTCTGACATGGCATCCCCCTCTATTGGATGTCGCATATTCCAGCGCATGCCCCTGCGCCCCTCTGGGATCGTACGCGGGGAGGTCCTGTTTTTTGACGCTCATGGACAACTCGGGGTGGCCGTGGGCCTTTGCAAACTCGTAAGACCCTTCTGCGAGCTTATCCCCCAACCCTTTGCGATAAGCAATGGCTTTGATATACACCGCAAGCGCCTGCGCGTTTCCAAACTTCAGCTCGGTTTCCCCTTCAAACGCCTCCTTCTTTACGTATCCCTTTTCGTAAAGCTCCATGGCGGATGCGAGGGTCGCTCCGGTTGAGATGGTGTCAAGCCCTAGTTTATTGCAGAGGTTGTTTGCCTTGATCACCGCCACAAGGTCGTCAATGCCGCAATCTGCGCTGAACACCCAGCTGGTTTCATATTCCGGGCCTTCCCCCTCTTCCCCGTCCGGAAGTTTTGTCCATCTCCCGCAACCGATGGGGCAACCAAAACAAAAGGTGTTTTTGACCAGGTAGGTTTCCGCAAGCTTTTCCCCTGAAACTTTGTCTACATTTTCGAACACACTCTCTTGAAAGTTTCTCGTCGGATATAAACCATTTTGATTCATGATGGTGTTACAAACCATCGTCCCGTATTGCGGAAGTCCCTGGGAGGTCACTTCATGCGCCTTGAGCTTATCCGTGGCAATTTTTAGCGCTTCTCTGAATTTATCTTTATCGGCAATGGGCACTTTCTTGCGGCCTCTCACCGCAATGGCTTTTAAATTCTTTGATCCCATCACCGCGCCCACACCGGTTCTT
>CAZFWD010000057.1:0-6854 GCA_964522535.1 uncultured Desulfonema sp. | reverse complement strand
GTCTTTGTGGTCTTGCATACCGCGTCTCTTTTTTTGTTTCAATCCACGCCCCCGCGCGGGGGGCGACGTGAATAACCATTTTGCGCAAAAAACCTTTCAGGAGTTTCAATCCACGCCCCCGCGCGGGGGGCGACCGCCAGGGCGGTCAGGCACTCCACCACGGCGGACTGTTTCAATCCACGCCCCCGCGCGGGGGGCGACTGTTTCGCGGTAACTATTTACAACATTTACAGATAAGTGCATAGCTCCGCGAAGTTTCGATTTTCAACAAACACTCCTTTCCGTTTATGACTATCTGAATTCCCAATCAACCGAAATTCATCCTTATCCTTCCTGCGCGAACCCACCCGAAAAAATGTGGCAGCTTCCGGTTCGCGCATGCGCAATTACACGATTAGCGGCCCCGACATATCAACCGCCGGCTTGGCTCCAAGATGCTCGACCCGTCGCTTCCAGTTGGATCCCAGAAAATAAAATCGCAGGCTGTCCTTTTCCAGGTCCGTCTCCTGGATCAGGCGCTGTTTCAGAAATGTCCATTGGGCCGGGTCCACCTCGCACTCAAAAACCGAATACTGCACCCGCTGACCATAATCCTGGCAGGCCTTGGCCACACGCCGAAGCCGCCGCTGGCCGCCTTCTTCGGATGTGGCCACGTCATAGCTCACCAGAACCATCATGATGGGTCCCTCCTATCGCCAGATAAAAGGCGGATACGCATCCAGGTCGCCCCTCAGAAAACGGGCCAGTAAAAGCGCCTGCATATGAAACAGCAGGCCGATGGTCACCTTTTCGTTTAAAAACGGATGCAGAATTTCATCCTGCTTCCGCTGCTGATAGGTCACCAGCAAGGTCTTGCGGGTTTCATCGTTCATCAGCACCGCGCCGGTCTCCATGCGGGCAAACCCTTTTTTGTTGACCTGGGCCAGATTGATCAGCGACAGGGCCAGACGATCCGCAAAAAAGGGCCGGAATTCCTCCATCATATCCAATGCCAGGCCTGGTCTTCCGGGCCTGTCCCGGTGCAGAAACCCCACCTGGGGATCAAGTCCCACCGACTCCAGGGCGGACCGCACATCATGGACCAGTATCGAGTATAGAAACGACAACAGGCAGTTGACATTGTCTAAGGGCGGCCGCCGGTTGCGGCCGTTGAACATAAAGTCCTCTTTTTGGGCCACGATCAGATGGTCAAACACATCAAAATAGATTCTGGCCGTATCTCCCTCGATGCCCCGGATGGTGTTCAGGTCATTTTCATTCGGGAGGCGTTTTAATGCCGCACTGATCATTTGTATCGCCCGCTGCATTGTGGCCTGATCGATCTTGTCCCCATGATCCCGTAACGCCCGCTGCAACACGGTGCGGCAGTTGGCCAGCTTGCCGATGAGCACCGACCGGGCGATTTGCGCCGAAGCCATCGGGTCGTCGGACAGCCTGAACTGCTCCTTTCGCAGCAGCACATTGCCGGACACCGGACCCTGAACCCGGGCCAGAAACCGGCCGTATTCGGATAAAAAACTCATCGCCACATCATTTTCCGCGCAAAACCCCATCAGAAAAGGACTGGCCGACACATTGCCAAAACACACGATCCCGCCGATGGTGTGAATGGGAATTCGCAGCCTGACCTCCTGCTCCA
Organism: uncultured Desulfonema sp.; assembly: GCA_964522535.1. Classification (GTDB taxonomy): domain Bacteria; phylum Desulfobacterota; class Desulfobacteria; order Desulfobacterales; family Desulfosalsimonadaceae; genus DYLE01. The sequence continues at coordinate 5,215 of CAZFWD010000057.1, read as the reverse complement.
CCTTCACCGTCACGGTCTCGCCATCCTTGGCCAGGTAAGCGCCCTGAGTGGTGACGAATAAAGTGTTTAAGTGTTTCTTCATTCCCCTTCCAGCGCTTTTGTCAGATAGCGTTTGACCGCATGGCTTTTTCCCGCTGTTTTGGGAAGACACAGGCTTATCAAGGAACAGCTTTCGCATTTGGGCGAATAGATCGGTTCCGGTGTTTTGCCGGATTCGATCAGTCTTCGCACCTGCATGGCGGTTTCTTCGGTTCTTTGGCGAAGCGGCCCGTCAAAGCAAACATCGGTTCTTCGCCGGGTTTTGCCATAGAAAAGCGCGCCCGCCGGAATTTCTACCTTCAGCATCTCCTCCAGGCAAAGGGCCTGGGCACAAAGCTGCACCGTATCGCAGTCGTCCGGCTTGGGCTTGCCCCGCTTGTACTCCACCGGAAACGGCAGCCACACGCCGTCCGCCCGGCGATGAAACTCAACCACATCGGTCTTGCCCGACAGCCCAAGCCGCATCGAACACAGCGGCACGCCGCGCTCGATGCGTACATCACCGCGCGACTCCCGGCCTTCCTCATGCACGCGCTCATGCAGAACGCGGCCTTCGGCAGTTAAAATGTTTTCCGTCCATAACTGTTCAATATGGATTAGTGCGCACTGCCGGGGACAGAAGACATAATGCTGCAACGAGGAAAGCTGGATCAGCTCTTCGTCATTGTATGTCATGGCCGTTCAATAATGGTAATGCCTTGGGGCACCCGGCTTTTGTCAATGGCAATGTCATAGTCGATTGCAAAGTCACGGGCCGGTTTATCGGCGTTCTTGCGCGTTACCTTGACAAGGTCAAACAGCATATGGGCCGGTGCATTTCCAAGGGCGGAGTCATGCTTGAAAATGATCAGTTTCTGTGAGGACATCAGCCCTCTGGCAGCGGAACGGTCATGTTCGAACATATTGACCAGGGCATCCCACAGCAAGGCAAGGTCGTCTTCGCTAAAACCGGTTTGTGCGGCCAGATGAGGGGATATAAACCCATGGGAGATGTAAACGCCGTAAGGCACCGTGTTTTTTCGGCCCATGGTGCGGTTGTCGCCCTGCTGCTTTTCCGCTTCGGCTTCGGTGGCAACGGCCATTCGCGTAATGGAATGTTCCAGCGTCACCACTGGATCAACCGAACGCCCAAAGGTCAATTGCACCGGCCCGCGAACCTGGCCGCAGTTCGGGGCTGACTTGAGGGAAAGAACCGCGCCGAAAGTTCGTATATCGTAATATTTTTCACACATCTTTGCACGGCCTTGTTTTGTTTCATCTTCCGTTGGACGGCGAGGTTTTGCATCTTTAAGGGCGGCGTTAATAATTTTGGTGGCTTCTTTGTCAGGCTTTTCTTCTTTTATCCATGCTTTTATCTCTTTCTTATCAGCATCAGGGGCCACAACAATCTCTCCGCCCTCATCTTCACCTGGGATAAAGCTTAATCCGTCTGGCAAAGAGAGTTCTTCAAATACTGCTACCAGATCTTTCGGAACAGGCTTCCTTGATTCTTCACCGGTATCGATACCAAGTTCCTTGAAGACTGCAAAATGAGCACGACCAAGAACAGCTTTTTCTTTAATATAAATATCATGAGGCTCTTTTGGCTCTTTTGTGATTTGAACAAAGTTACGCACCTTGCGTTTCAAACATACATCCGTAACCAGACCATGGCCGGTTTCGGGGTCGATGCGGGGCAGGTTGCCGGCATCCGGGTCGCCGTTGGGGTTGCCGTCTTTGACATCGAAAATCAGCACAAAATCATAGCGGTTTTTGATTAGATCGTTCATTTCATGTTCTCCTTTTTCTATGGGTTATTCGTTGTTGTCGGATTTCTTCGTGAAAAATTTTTGCATCTGGTGGTAGTAGCCGACGGCAAAGCGGCCTTGATCTTCAAGGTTCAGATGAGGGGGAAAAGCACTCTTGGCTTCTACCCCGTCAATAATCTGACTTATCAGTTTTTCAAAAAACACTCGGCGACCGGTATTCTCCAGTTTGGCTAAATGATGGTTTTTCAGACGCATCAGATTGCCGAAAACTGTGCTGGGTGTACCGGAGGCGGCCCCATAAAAACGGTCGCGAATGGTGGCATTGATGCCGGGGTGAGCCTCGTGCTGAATTTTTTCTAGCGTGGCAAAAAGCCGCCCCAGCCGGTAGCCGATGTTGGTGTTGTTTTCATCCAGGCTCATTTGCAGTTCCTCCTTTAGCGTTGGGTTTTTGAAACGAGTAGATCGGTTAATGCAGGCCTTGATCAGGGCCGCACGAACATAAGTGATGTCTTGTTCCGCACGAATTCTGCGGATAGCCGCCTGTAATAGGGTTTGCGGATAAGGAAGCCCTTCAAGAATGGATCGCATGGTGTTCCCCGCCAGATTCGGCGGGATATTTTCAGCCTTGCGTAAAGCGGCAGTTGATACGAGCAAGCGGAAGAGAGAGAAGACATCTTTATCCTTCGGGCCATGAACAATGCGCAGATCTTCAAAATGCTGTTTTATCTTTCCGGCCATGCCTGCCACGCTGTCCACTATCCAGAAACGGATGGCGATGCGGGATGCGTTTGGCGCAAGACCGAGAACATAAAACTGGGTTTTTTCATTTTCATCGGTCATGAAAGCGCCGTTTTTGATTGACTGAAAAAGGCTTTCAACCGCCCTGGCGCCTCGGTCCGGATCATCTTTGGGTGGCTCACCGAAGAAGTCTGCCAAGAGATGCTCAAGATCATTTGCCTTTTCCGCCCAGAAGACGGTTGACGTGTCTCCCACCTGCATTCGCTGTCTGGAATCTTTGGCCAAGAGGTGGTTTAAAGCCGTTGTGTAGGCAAAGGCTGCTGTTTTACCCACCGGGGCATTTGCACCCTGATCCTTATTGAAGGAACAAAAAGAAGGTGAGTTAAAACCGACAATTGTCGCGCCTGAAGTTTGACCACCCCATACACCTTTTATCACGGTATGACATTTTTCAATGGGCTTGTTAGTATCACCAGTAATTAGGCAAATGCCCAACGCTTCATTCGTTGAATTTGAATGAACACCTTCAGAGAGCCTTTCACCCACAACCGGCCTGTTGAAAATGAACTCGTTCTTATCATCACCGGCTATTTTAAAAGTGATGTTTGGGCTCCCGGTTTGGATTTCCACGCCGTATTCAGGGTGATTAATTATTGGTGAAAAACTATCCGGATTCTTTAATCCATTTTCAATAAATCGCCGAACTGCTGCTATGCCTTGATCATTCGGGTCTGGAAACCATTCCCCCAATGCTTGCAAGAAACTTTCAATTTTAATCTTACCTTTTTTGCCGACACCTAAAACAAAGCCAGCATTGTCCCAAAGCAAATTGGCATCCTTGCCACTATTCGTATGCTTCAGGGCCTGTTTACCGATATTGGGAACCATTTTAAGTGGAGGAACTTTTTTCCCCTTTATTGTTTCCTGCAAACAGTTGAGTTGCAAAAAATCACCATTCGGTTTCAGAACGATCACAAAATCTATTTTTTGTTTTATCCACCCCGGTGGTGCCAGATCGTCTTTGCGGTCGTAATATTTTTTTAGCGTTTGCAGTATCATCCTCGCACCTCCTCGGTATTATTACGGCCCGGCACATCTATTCCCCCGTTTTTTAATTGTGGCCTGAAAAAAAGGGGTTTGGGATCGACGGGGTTTGAGAAATCCATGTCGTAGAGCATCCAGCCAAGGTCGCGGGTTTCAGGAATCGGGGTGGCCGGTTCGGCGGCCGCATCCACCAGCCGGAAATTGGCCGAAAACTCCCGGCAGCCCAGATAGGGCTGATTGAAACACTGGCCCTTTTTGGTCCGGCGTTCGAACATGGCGGCATATTTGGCTTCGGTTTCGTCCGTCCGAATATCGGGTTTTTGCAGTTGTTCGGCTTCTGCCTGATCTAAAAGATATTCGGGCACCGGATTGAGCACCTGGCTCCTTTTTTCCGGCGGGATAAAGTCAAACACGGCAAAAAGCCGGTATTTTACGTCCCGCAGAAAAAGGCTGGCTCTCTGCTGGCGGTCATCCTCGATAAAAATCTGACTTTTTCGCGGTGAAGCGACTCCGCCCACTTCATTCCGCCGGACGGAAATCCACCGGATGGGGGAAAGCACCTCGATTCTTTTTATTCTCCATAAGATGGCTGGTTTCCAGAGAATCGCGTCAAAAACCGCGCGTGCTGCCGAAGGTGTAATCACGTCGTAACTGACGCGCTCCACCTTCATTTCCGGGCGGGTGAAGCAGGCATATGGGCCGCTCACCTCTAGACAAAATCCTTTCATCTTTCACCTCCTTTATGGTTTTAAACGGTCAAATCCTCCGGCGCCCATCCGGCGCCGAACAGATCAAGACCATGGGAATGATCATACTTTCCGATCCATAACCAGTATCCCGGCCATATTTCTTCCACCAGACCGTCAAATTTTGCCCTGTCAAAATCCCTTTTAGACAGGTTCACAGTATATCGTTGCAGTTTGCGCATCTGCTGGCGCTTTGGGCCGATGCGCCGCAATTCATCCAGCCATTTTTCGCTGTCGCCAAACCTGACAAACACGGTTTGATGCGCCCGATCATCAATCAGATTGAACTCGTTTCCAGAAGTGCGGAATTGAATATTGGGAACATCTTTGTACAGCCACTCTCTAAACCTGCTGCCTGTATCGTTGACGCCAGAATAAAACAGCTTGAAATAGCGGGTGAATTCCGCCGGATGTTCCGGATTGAAATCCGGCAGGCTGAACAGCTGACGGGTAGTGTCCTCTCCCTTTCGCAGTAGGCCGCGTGGTGCGGACTTGGGCGGAACAAAGACATTAACCTCGCCCAGTTTCCCTTGTTCGTTAAGTTCCCCTTCACGGTTACATCGGCCTCCGGCCTGGGCGATGGAATCCAGCCCGGCAAAGGCGCGATAGACGACCGAGAAATCGATGTCCACGCCAGCTTCAACCAGTTGCGTGCTGATGACGCGGATCGGCAGGCCGTTTTTGAGTTGTTGTTTGATTTCCCTTATTTTTTCGGAGCGGTGCTCGCCGCACATCAGGGCGGAAAGATGAATCGTCCCTTCTGGCATGAGCTTATACAGGTCATAACAATCCCGCCGCGTGTTGACTACACAAAGCACCTGGAACTGAACCGCTTCGCGGAGAGCCCCAGCCCCGTTCGTCCTCATCAATAACCCCTCATTAAAAACATTTCCGATTAAG
>CAZFWD010000056.1:0-4886 GCA_964522535.1 uncultured Desulfonema sp. | reverse complement strand
CCCACGGTGGTGGGCCCCCGCTACACCGGCCCCCAGGGGGATTTTCCGACAAAAACGGAAAACTGGACCGCCAACCCCTATCTGCACGAGGGGCAGCCAGCCACAAGCGGTTTAACCATCGATGTCCATATCGCGGCCGGGCTTCCCATCGACCGGGTTTCCTGCGACACCCATAAAACAAACATCGCGTTTGACGGAAAAACCGAGGCGGACATCCATCTGGACAACAACGAAAAATTCGGCGGCAACCGCGACTTTATTCTTCGCTACTGCCTGGCCGGCGGAAAAATCGAATCCGGCCTGCTGCTGTATGAGGGGGAAAAGGAAAACTTCTTTCTGCTGATGATGCAGCCGCCCAGGCTCATCAAACCTTCTGAAATTCCGCCCCGCGAATATGTCTTTATTGTGGATGTCTCCGGGTCCATGCACGGATTTCCCCTAGATGTCACAAAGGCGCTGCTTAAAGACCTGATCGGCGGTCTGACCCCCCGGGACCGGTTTAATGTGCTGCTGTTTTCCGGCGGGTCATCGGTCATGTCAAAGACATCGCTCCCCGCCACGCCGGACAACATCCGCCGGGCCATCGCTCTGATCGAGCAGCAGCAGGGGGGCGGCGGCACCCAGCTTCTTCCGGCGTTAAAGGAGGCGCTCGCCATGACCGGCACCGAAGAATATGCCCGGACCCTCGTGATCGCCACCGACGGCTATGTGTCCGTGGAAAAGCAGGCCTTTGAGCTGATCCGCGCCAGCCTGGGGCAGGCCAATCTGTTTGCCTTCGGCATCGGCTCTTCCGTCAACCGGTATCTCATCGAGGGAATGGCAAGAGCCGGCATGGGCGAACCGTTTATCGTGACAAATCCCGAGGAGGCCTCATTCCAGGCGGATAAATTTAAAAACCTGCTCAAATACCCGGTGCTTACCGACATCCGCATTGATTACGACGGTTTTGAAACCTACGACGTGGAACCCTCGGCGGTTCCGGACCTGTTTGCAAACCGGCCGCTGATCGTGTTCGGCAAATGGCGCGGAAAACCCAAAGGCGACATTCATCTTCAGGGCGTCACCGGAGAAGCCCCCTACAAAACCACCATCCATATAAAAAACGTAGAACCAAAGAGCAGCCATTCAGCCCTTCGTTACCTGTGGGCCAGGCATCGCATCGCCCTGCTGGACGACGACAACCGGCTCAGTCCGAATGATGAGCGGGTAAAGGAGGTCACCAGCCTTGGTCTGACCTACAACCTGCTCACCGCCTACACCTCGTTTATCGCCGTGGATTCCGAGAAGCGGCTGTCCGGCGATCAGGCGACCACCGTAAAACAGCCCCTTCCGCTTCCCCAGGGGGTTTCCGACTACGCGGTGGGGCAGGCCGGAATGGCAAAAACAGCCGTCTGGAGCCAGGCGGCAGGCCCCGCAAGGGGGTGTGCGGAATCCTTAAAGACCGAGTCCGCCCCGGTAACGAACGAAGCCGATGCGGCAAAAGAGCATAACCTGGCGGTTTTGCAGGACCTGATCGTTCCCGAGGGGGTGTCTGAGGAGGCCGTGCGAAAAGCCCTAAAATCGAATCATTTACGAATTGAGGCCTGCCTTTTGAAGCATTTAAAGACCCTGTCCGGTCCGGGCAACAACCTGACCATTACGCTGATCATAGATAAAGAGGACCGGGTGACCAAGGCGGGGTTTGACGAAAACCCGGTCAAACCGGAAAAGGAGATGATCCGCTGTTTGACAGGAATCTTTGAAAAAATAAAATTTCCCCAGGCACAGGCCAAGGCATCCTATGACATAAAAATCGTCTACAGCCTGCCGGCCGGGGTCCGTTAACCGGAAATAAAAGCAAAGGGGGAGTTTGTTTCAAACTCCCCCTTTTAGATCATCAGTATTCGGAATCCTTATCCTTAAGCTCCTGCCGGGAAAGCTTGCCCACCGGGCTTTTAGGCAGGATATCCCTGAAATCAATCACGCGGGGGACCTTGTAGGCGGCCAGCCGCTCCTTGCAGAAATCGATGATATCCTTTTCAGTCACCTTCCCCATGTATTCCAGCTTCAGGGATATGATCGCTTTTACGGTTTCCCCCCGATACGGATCGGACTGGCCCACCACCGCCGCCTCTTCAACGGCCGGATGCAGGTAAAGCACGTTTTCGATCTCGGCCGGCGAGATGTTGTACCCGGAGGCCACAATCAGTTCCTTGAGCCGGCCCGTGTAATGGACAAAATCCTCCTCGTCGATGAATCCGCCGTCCCCGGTGCGCAGCCATCCATCCGGCATAAAGGTCGATTCCATCTCCGCCGGCTTGTTGAGATATCCGGCCGCCACCTGCAATCCCCGGTAACAGATCTCCCCTTCCACGTTGCGCGCTACGATATCGCCGTTGTGGTCGGTGATCTTCACCTCGGAATAGACGGGGATTCCGATGGAATCATATTTTTCCTTGATTCCGGGGATGGAGATGATGCCGCCGCTGTTGGTTTCGGTCATGCCCCATCCATTGACCAGGGAAATCCCGGTCAGGTTTTTCCAGTTGTCCTGCAGCTCCTTTGAAACAGGGGCGCTGCATCCGATGGCCGCCTTGAGGCTGCGCAGATTCCCTTTCTTGATCAGATCCTTTCGGGACATCAGGGCGGTAAAAAAGGTGGGGGGCGCAAAGATCACGTTCACCCCATAGATTTTGATCACCCGAAAGGCGTCCTCCAGATCAAACATGGGTATGGAAATGACCGTTCCCCCCTGATACAGGACGGGCAGCTGGTGCAGGAAATACCCGGAGGTGTGGAACATGGGCATGATCGAAAAATTGATCTCCGGCTGGTCCCACGCCCGATACGCATGGGTGTGGGACAGGGTGTTGAACACCAGGTTGAAGTGGGTTTCGATCACCCCCTTGGTCTTTCCGGTAGTGCCGGCGGTGTAGAGCAGAAGCGCGGTTTCCTTTTTCGGATCAACCTCCGCGGATTCGGCCGGGACCGGGTATCTTCCGATAGCCTCAAAAAAATCGATGGTGCCGGGCGGGTTTTTCTTCGGCATCTCCCAGTAGGGTTTGAGGGCCGAGGAGATGACCGCGTCCGGCGCGGCCCAGTCTTTAATGCTGGTGACGATGATATCGTCAAGAAGCCCGCTTTCCTTAAACCCCTCGATCTTATCATAGAGCAGATCCAGGATCAGGATGCGCCGCGCGCCGGAATCCTTGAGCTGGTATTCAATCTCGTCCTTCTGGTACATGACATCAATAGGGGTGTGAACCGCGCCGATCATGGCCACCGCGTAAAACGCCACGATATGCTGCAGACAGTTGGGAAGCATGGTGGCCACCACATCCCCCGGCTTTACGCCGATATCCGTAAGCAGCGCGGCATACCTGCCGATCATTTCATCCAGATCCCGGTAGGTGATCCCCTTGTCCATGAAAATGACCGCTGTGGCGTCCGAATGCTTTTTGAGGCTTTCCTTGAAAAGCCGGTAGATGGAGGTCATGGGCACGGCCGGCATGGGCTCAAAAAACCAGCTCGGATGGCTGATGACGTAAGCATCCGCCGGAGCGTAGCCGGCTGCTTCCTCTATCCATGCCTCGGGGTATTCCATGCGGCGGTAGCATTCCAGAAACGCCTGATCGAAAAAATGTTTACCCGCCTTGTAGCGGGGCGGCATTCGGTTTTCCATAGGGCGGTCTCCTTGGTTTACGGCCCGGGGGTCATACCGGAGGGTTGATCTCTCCCAGGGCCATTCGGGCGATGTCTCCGATAAAAATCAGCGGCAGGTTATTCTCCTGGGCCACGCGGGTCAGCGACTGAATGCATACTGGGCAGAGACAGACCATGGCCTGGGCGCCCGCGGCCTTGGCGTCCTGAATATTTATTTCCTGGTCGGGTTTCGGGTCCCCCAGTCCCAGAATCAGCTTGACCCCGGCGCAGCATCTGGCGTTCTCCCGGTCGTAGGTCCTCTGGACCCGGGTCACCCCGCACAGCTCAAACAGCGCGTCGATAAAATGCTCCTTTTGCGGCGTATGGCGCGAGGCGCAGGGCCGCTGGTAGGCGATCTTCATGTTCAGGGGCTTAACCCGGTTTTTATTTTTGCTCAAATATTCCACCAGGTATTCGGCGAGATGAATCGGTTTAAACGGAACCTTGATGCCGTACTCCGGCGCCACCGCGGCAAGCATGGAATAGCAGTCGTCATGGAAGCAGACGATCTCCTTTGCGCCGGTGGCGGCCAGGCGGTCCACAAACTCCTGGGCGCGCTTGCGCTGAATGCTTTCGGCGGCCATGTGGCTCATCATGATCCAGCAGAAATAAGGCTTGCCGCCGATCCGGGGAAGGTCATAGAGCTCGCCGGCGATCAGATGGGCGTCTGTTTTTCCGAACACGCAGATGCTCATGAGGCGATCCGCCTGGGGTGCCTCCCGAAGCGCTCCTTCAAAGGCAAACTGCGCCTCGGTCTGATCGATGATCTTCTGGTCAACCCGCTTGTCCCGCTCCTGAAGCTCGGCGATCAGGTCAAAGGGGTTTGCCTGCTGAGGGCAGATCTCGTTGCAGGCATAGCAGGTGATGCACTGATCCACCACCGGGGTGTGCTCACCCGCCCTCATGGCTTTCATCCATTCGACGGCTTGATCCTTGTCCGCCTCGATCCACTGGCATTTGACAAGACAGTCCCCGCAAAGATCACAACGTTCTTCATGAAACATCGGCTGGCCTCCTTAAAGCTGTTTTTTTCCGCCTGATCTGTAAATGATGAGTAAGCTTATAAAAATAAGGGATCGGCCCGGTATCGGAACCGGGTTGGGTTTTTAAAAACCATTAGAATATACTCTTACTCGGAAACAGGAAAACTGTCAATCCGCGGCCGGCTTATTCCCTATTTTTTTTAAAAAACGACCGGACCCCGG
>CAZFWD010000055.1:0-21182 GCA_964522535.1 uncultured Desulfonema sp. | reverse complement strand
CCCGTTTCCGGCCGGCGCCAGGGCACCGCTCTGCTTTGGCGATATGCCATAGGCTGCAATGTTGCCGACCTTCACAATCTCGCCCCTGGTGGTCGTGCCGTCGAGAAGATAAAATTGACCTTCTTCCATGTGAATGGTGGAAAGATTCTGATACAGATTCGCTGAAACCTGAAACGCGTATGCCATGGTATCTTCTTTGGATTGAGCCGCATCATCCAAATGGATCCCAAACCTATCGAGCCCCATCTTCGCCTGGACAAGAACGCTGTTGATAATTTCCTCGTTGCTGGTCGTATCGGCAAGTTTTTCCTGGGCCTTTTCGATATCTTTCTCTTTTTGCTTCAATACCTTTGATAGTGAGACATGTTTGTCTTGAAGGTAATAAACTTCCTGCGTGGCTTTCTCTATCTCGTTTGTTTGCTGGTTCTTCTCTTTTTGCAGTCTTTGGGCGAGCTCTTCTTTCTGGGCTTTTAAGAAGGTATACTCCTTCATGTAGGCATCCGAAAGCTCATCCGCCCCGGCCGCGGATATGACGGAAAAGACAATAAGAGAAATGAGTGAAAAGGGTATTAACCATCTCATAGGGAGCCTCCTGTCAAAACAAGCGCATTCGGGATTCTGAAGTAGCCGGTTCTAATCTGCTTGGTGAGGGCATCAAAAAGCGCCAGGATCGATTCTCGTTTCTCTTTGTCTTTGACGGTTTTATAGGTGTACCCACCGTCTTCCTTAACGACATATCCAACCCGATTATCCGGGGTGGCGAAGAAAAGCATGACAGAACCTACTTTGGCCACCTCCGCCAGAACGCTCTCCTCATCGATGGTTATCTTCTGTTTAAAAAGGCCGATCTCGCTGGTCAACCGGATATTATCCTCATAGCTTGCCCAAAGCAGCGCCAACGCCCTTTCATCCGTTATGGCTTCCTGTGCAAAGTCTGATTTAATCTTTTCAACGCCCGCCAGCCTTTCCTGAACCATAAAAGGCAACCCTTTCCGAATGCTTCTTTCCAGCATGGCGAATACTTCATTTAACATTGGTTTCAGTTCAACATTTCCTGTGGATGTACTTGCGATTTTATCCTGGATCTTTTGAAGTTCCTGATCCGCCAGTTTAATGGATGTACTGATCCGGTTAATTTGTGCTTCACTGTCCGCAATCTGAAGGTTCAGCGATTTCAGCTGTGCTTTATAGCTCTCTTTATTCTCATCTATCTTGGTATAGAGCGCTTCCACATCAGCCCGCAATGCCATGATGGAGTTAATCATTTCCGTATCATCCGCCAACCCCAAAGCCGGAGAAAGCAGGGTCACGAAGCACATACAAACGGTGAAAATTTTAATATGCATTGTCACAATCGACACCTCAACTGGTTGTATTTAGAATAATTAACATTAATGAAAAATTATCAGTTGTCAGTGCAGGCAGCCACCGACAACTGATAATCTGCACATACCTTTTGTCTCGGGTTCATCGAAACAATGTGACCCGAGGGCAATTTTTATTTTACAGTTCGATCTCCACATTGCCTGCGCCGGCATCAAACGCTGCTTTGATATCGGCCGCGCTTCCGCCGCCGTCCGCATCCACAAAGTTGGTGGCGGTATCCGGACTGGTGATGCTCACATTTTCAAAGGAGATATTGGCTTCGTCCGCATCTCCCTGGGAGTAGATGGTTTGGCCGTCATCCACATTGTCGATGATCTGGCAGTTTTCAAAATGACCGCCGATTCCGTCCTTTTTAAAGAAGATGGCGCCTTCCTTGTCGGAATAGTTCTGGGTAAGCTCCAACCCGATAAAGGTGGCGGCCGTGGTACCGGACATTTCAATACCGGCATTGCCGTCCGTGTGCTGATTGATGGTCAGATTGGTGACCGTTCCGGAGTATCCGTCGTCAATATCAAAATAATCATCCGTGCAGTACTCGATATACGCGTTGCTCACATCCACGGTGCCGCCCCAGATTTCGATGCCGTCATCGTCGCTTCGTTTTACGGTGACATGATCAACAACCGTGCCGCTGCCCACGCCCACACAGGAAAGACCGTTGATCTCCTTGTCCTGCTCCATGGTGATGCCGGAGTTTAGAATCTGGACATAGCGCAGAACACCGGAGTTATCCGCCGCGTCCGTCGTGCCGGGCACGAAAAGCGTGTTGACTTCATAGGGGCCGACCTGTTCATCCCCGGGGGCCACGCCCACATCCGCCGCATTGCCGATGATCGTCAACCCACCCCACTGGCCCGGGGCTTCGGCGCCGCCGTCATAGGCTGTTTTTGACGTAAAGATGATGGGCTGGGTTGCGGTGCCGTCGGCCATGATTCTGGAATCCTTGTCAATGATCATGTAACTCGTGTTCGTGCCCGTGCCGCTTTCGCCGATGATGGTGGTGCCGGGCTCGATGGTCAGGACCGCGCCGTTGGTCACCACGACCAGACCGGAAAGCTGCCACACCGTGTCGGCCGTCAGGGTCATGTCATCAATGATATCGCCGGCCAGAATTTCAATATCAGCCGGTTCGTCATTATCGCTGATTTCTTCATTGCCAACGCCGGCGTCGAAGCGCGCTTTAATATCCGCGGCGGTGCCGGTGGCGTCCAGATTGACAAAGTTGGTGGCGCTGTCCGGACTGGTGATGGTCACAAATTCAAAGGAGATATTGAACTCGTCGCAGTCTCCCTGGGAAACGATGGTCTGGCCGTCATCCACATTGTCGATGATCTGGCAATTTTCAAAATGACCGCCGATTCCGTCCTTTTTAAAGAAGATGGCGCCTTCCTTGTCGGAGTAATATTGGGTGAGCGTCAGCCCGACAAAAGTGGCGGCGGTGGTGCCGGACATTTCAATACCGGCATTGCCGTCCGTATGCTGATTGATGGTCAGGTTGGTCACTGTTCCGGAGTATCCGTCGTCAATGTCAAAATAGTCGTCCGTGCAATACTCGATATACGCGTTGCTCACATCCACGGTGCCGCCCCAGAGCTCGATGCCGTCGTCATCGCTCCGTAGTACGGTGACATGATCAATGATCGTGCCGCTGCCCACGCCCACACAGGAAAGACCGTTGATCTCCTTGTCCTGCTCCATGGTGATGCCCGAATTGATGATATGAACATGGCGCAGAATACCGGAATTATCCGTCCAGTCGCCTTCGCCGGCCACAAAGGCCGTGTTGCATTCGTAAGGTTTAACCTGATCATTTGCCGCATTGCCGATGAGGGTCAACCCGCCCCACTGGCCCGGAGCTTCCACGCCGCCGTCATGGGCGATTTTTGACGTAAAGATGATGGGTTGGGTTGCGGTGCCGTCGGCCATGATCCGAGCATCCTTGTCGATCACCAGATAGCTGGTGTTGGCGCCGGTGCCGCTCTGGCCGATGATGGTGGTGCCGGGTTCAATGGTCAATACAGCGCCTTTTACGGCCACCAGTCCGGAAAGCTGCCAGACCCTATCAGCCGTGAGAGTCATGTCACTGGTGATATCGCCCGCCAAAACAGTCGGCTGGTCATTGCTCGTCGTATCACTTAAACCTTCTAAAATATCATCAACCAGCGTATCTGTTGTTGTTTTAATCTCGTTTGCAGAAGGACCGGTATAGGCTACGTCCTTTTTATCCCCCTTGGCTATTGCTTTGTCCCAGGTGGAGGTAAACTTGCTTTGCGCTTTTGCCATGTCACTCTGTAACTTGGCGTTATCTCCTTTTTTAATATACTTACTATACGCCTTTAATAGGGAACTGACCCTTTTCTCTGTTGCTTTTAATAGAGAACTTGCCAATTTTACGGCGTTTTTATCGCTTTCGTCCAAGCCCTGAGTAATTTGTGTATAAATGTCTTCAATTTCTTGGAAAACGATATCGTCCATAACCGTATCCGAAACGGTATCGCAATCCTCGCCTTTTTTAACCGCCTTTTGCTCCGCCTTGTCCCATGAACCCGCAAATTTACTCCAGGCCTTAGTGTCACAGGCATTAATAGATCCGGGCTTTTTCAATTCCTTGGCACCACATTTGGCATAAGACTTCCACAATTTTTCGGTTGCCTTTACCTTACTGATAATGCAATTATTTCCTTGGATCTCCGCCGGCACATTCGCAAAAGTTATTCCAGGAAAACACAATACAAAAACCCCGATAAAAAATAATTTGCTGATTTTCATTTTTACCTCCCATTTTATAGTTGTTAGTAAAACAAATTTACCCTTGATTTTGAGATCTTAAACCTCATTTCAAATAGTTTTTTATGCCGGTCCATTGATATTGGGAGCAAATATAGGAAGGAATTGTGGCTGTTTGATGTCGTGCGGATGACAAAAATGAAGAAAAAAGGTTACAATTTAATGACGGCAGGATTACCTGGAAGGTGTTTGACGGCGCGAAGGCTTTGCGAAAACCGCAAAATGCTAAATAACTTATTGATTTTTTTAGATTGGATTGAAGGCTTGAAAAAAGATGCGAAGATGAAAGCGTCTTTCGCCGGGCCGGACGCATCCGTGATCGCGGTCAACCGGATCGCAAGCGTCATAGAAGCCTGGATCTGCTGACGCCCGCGTCATGACCGGTAATCCGCGTTGATTTTCACATAGTCGATGGAGAAATCGCAGGTCCGGACGCTGCCGGAACCGCTTCCGGCGTTTACCTCGATGGTGATCGCGAAGGCGTTTTTTTTCAAAACCTTGAAGGCCTCGGCCTCGGCCGCATCTCCGCATCCCATGCCGTCCTTGACCATCATCACATCGTCAAACAAAATGTTGATCCGATAGGGGTCGATGGGCACCCCGGCTCTTCCCAGGGCCGCCATGATCCTTCCCCAGTTGGCGTCTTCGCCGAACAGGGCGCACTTGACCAGGCTGGATTCGGCCACGGTCCGGGCCAGTTTCATCGCCTGATCATTCGAAGCGGCCCCTTTCACTACGATATCCACCAGCTTGGTGGCGCCCTCAGCGTCTTTGACGATCATTGCAGCAAGCTCCGCCAGCACCGCGTCAAGGGTTTTCTGAAAGGCCTGTTCCTGAACGGCATGGGCCACAGTCACCCCGGCCGCGCCGTTTGCCAGAAGCAGCACGGTGTCGTTGGTGCTAGTATCGCCGTCGATGGTGATCCGGTTGAAGGATTGATTCACGGAGGCGATCAAGGTCTGGTGCAGGGTTTGTGGATCGGCCCCAATGTCCGTGCAGACAAAACAGAGCATGGTGGCCAGGTCCGGACGGATCATGCCGGCGCCCTTGGCGATTCCCGTCACCGTAAATTGCTTCCCCTCGATCTCACCGGTCCGCGAAACCCGTTTGGGCATGGTGTCCGTGGTCATGATCGCCCGGGCGAAATCGGAAAACCCCGCCTCGGACAGGGAGCGGACCAGCTCCGGCATGGCGGATTCGATTTTTTTTATGGGGAGCGGCTGCCCGATCACCCCGGTGGAGGCCACAAGCACCATGTCTTCGGAAATACCAAGGCATGCGGCCGCGGCCCCGGCCATGGCCTTTGCATCCGCCATGCCCTGAGGCCCGGTACAGCAGTTGGCGTTTCCGCTGTTGACGACAATGGCCTGGGTTGTGCCGGATTGAATCCGTTCCCTATCCAGGATCACCGGGGCCGCCTGCACCCGGTTTTTGGTAAATACCCCGGCCACGGCGGCCGGAAGCCGCGAGTAGATCAGGCCGAGATCCCTGTCCTTGTTTTTTTTCAGCCCGGCACGAATGCCTGCGGCTTTAAATCCCCGGCACATGTTTGATTCTCGCCCCTCCGACGGTCCAATGGAATTGTTTTTTTTTGATTTCAATGTATCGCACGAAATGCCTGGCATGTCAAATACCAGCGCGGGTGCGATCAAAGGGATGCGCGAGGCTTTCACCCTTTTGTTTCTGATGGATGAAGGGGTACCCGAAAAAATGAGCAGACAGGAGGTTTTTGTTTGAAAATGCATTTTTATGCTGATATGGTCTTACCACCAGCCGAAAAAAGGAGGAGGTCATGCTGGACGGGTTTGAACCGGTTAAAAGCGACAGCTTAAAAGAGGTCTGCATCAGGCGGTTCGAGGATCTGATCCTTTCGGGGGCCTTGTCCGTGGGCGAGAAGCTGCCGCCGGAGCGGGAGCTGGCCAGGCGGCTTTCGGTCAGCCGGCCGGTGGTCCACGAGGCGCTGGTGGACCTCGCCGCCAAGGGGCTGGTCTCCATGACCCCGAGAATCGGCACCCAGGTCAATGATTTCCGCCGCCAGGGCTCCATCGCGCTGCTCACCTCCCTTCTTTCCTATCACAACGGCAGGCTCGACGCCGGGCTGCTTGACGGCATGCTGAACATGCGGCTTCTGGTGGAGATGGAAAACGCCCGGCTGGCCGCCAAAAACCGCACCCCGGCCCAGATCGAGGAACTTCATGACGTGCTTCGGCGGGAATCCGAAGTTGATCCTGTTGACATCGAGATCATCACCCAACTGGATTTTGAGTTTCATCTGATCATCGCCATCGCCACCGGCAACCTGCTCTATCCCCTGCTGCTCAACTCCTTTAAGCCGGTCTACACGAATCTGACAGGCAAATTTTTTGAGGATGCGTCCGTGGCGCCTGTGGTTTTTGATTTTCACCAAAAACTGGTATCCGCGATTTCAAAAGGGGATGCCCAGGTCGCGGTGGAAACCATGGAGCGGATGCTCAGACACGGGGAAAAACGTTTAAGAAGGCTTATATCCAAATAAACAAAAGGAGGTCACCATGAGTGTCGCTGCAAAAGCCGAGACCTATTCGATCAAGCAGCCCAGCGGGCTTTCGGATCGGATTAAAAGGCTCAGAGATTATTATTTCAAGGGGGCGGAGCGGGCCTGGAACAACGAAACCACCTCCTGGACCACCGGCACCCCCTGGGATGTTCAGTTCAATGAGATGACCTTCTACATTGTTCCGGAAACCTACATGCTGATGCAGACCCTGAGAAGCTCCTACCGCCAGGCCGCCCGGCCGGTGGCCCTGCCCGAGGGATTCTGGTCATGGCCCCTGGTGGAGCGGCGGGCCTGGTTTATTCGGGAGGTCATGGTCGGCTATCTGCCCAAGGAGGTCCTGCCGGGGGACCTGATCGCCGGGGGCCGGTTCAACATCGTGGCCTCCATGTGCCTGACCGAAAAGGAGCAGAAGGAATTCGACCGGTTGACCCTTGGCAAAAACGGCGCCCGGTCCGCGGTATTCTGGTTCCACGACCACGGATACGGCAACAGCGGCGCCACCTCCGGGCATGTGATCCCCGATCATCAGCGGACGCTGGCCATCGGCTGGAAGGGGATATACGAGGAGATTCAATCCCTCTATGACGGGTTGCCGGATGTCGAGAAGAAAGGCGCCAAAGGCGCGCAGCTTCGCGCCATGATGACCGCGGCCGTCATGCCGCGGGATTTGGCCGCCGAATACGCCAAGGTCTGCAAAAGGCTTGCGGTCAAGGAAACCGACCCGGCCCGGAAGGCGGAATTGATGCAGATGGTGCTCAATTTGGGCCGGGTGCCCTGGGAACCCGCGAAAACCTTCTGGGAGGCGGTGCAGGCGCTTTGGATCAACCACATGCTGATCATGAGCGACGAAAACTATCCCGGCCCGGGCGTGTCCTTCGGCCGCATTGATCAGTACCTTTATCCCTACTGGGAGACTTCCCTCAAGGCCGGCATGGACCGGGATTTCGGCAAGGAAATTTTAAAATGCTTCTGGCTGCACTCCAACACCGCCTATGACGCCATGATTCGAAACGGCAAACAGGGGATCACCTCCGGGTTCGGCCAGCTCATCACCCTGTCCGGCGTGGGAAAGGACGGGGCCGATATGACCAATGACCTGACCTACGCCATGTTGGAGGTCATCGATGAGCTGAGCCCCATTCTGGAGCCCAAACCCAATGTCCGGCTGCACAAAAATTCGCCGGACGCGCTTCTGGACAAGCTCACGGACATGGTCTCCACCAGCCAGGGTGCGCCGTTTCTGTTAAACTTTGACGAGCGGTCTATGGCCGGGATGCTGCGCGAGGCCAAAATGGCCGGCATTCCCCATCTCATTAACAAGCAGAACGTCCATGATTACGCGCCGGTGGGCTGCCTGGAGAACACCATGGCGGGAAACGACCGCTCCGGGACCGTGGATAACAACCTAAACCTGCTCAAGGCCGTGGAGCTGGCCATCACCTCCGGCAAAGACCTGATCCCGTTTACCGACCCGCTCACCGGAAAAACCGAAAAAATTAAGCAGGACGGCCCGTACACCGGGGATCCCACCCACTTTGAATCCTGGGATCAGTTCTGGAAGGCCTATGAACGGCAGACCCGTTACATCATTGAAAAATGCGTGGATCTGTATGAACGCTCCGAATCCGTGCGGGCGCGGTTTCTGCCCACCCCTTATCTCTCCTGCCTGGTGCGCGGATGCGCCCAAAAAGGGCTGGATATCACGAAAGGGGGCGCCGAGATCAGCTTCACCACCCTGGAGGCGGTCACCTTCGCCACCACCGTGGATTCCCTGCTCGCCATCAAACACCTGGTGTTTGACGAGAAGAAATGCACCCTGGGCCAGCTTCGAGAGGCGCTTGCCGCCAACTGGAAGGGGCACGAGGTGCTCCAGGCCCTGGCCAAGAACCGCGCGCCCAAGTATGGCCGGGATGACGATGCGGCTGATAAGGTGGCGCTTCGGGTCATGACCCTCTGGACCGAGGAGGCCTGGAAGCATAAAACCAAATCCACGGGCCGGCAGTTTCGGCCCGGCATGCTGAGCTGGAACTACTGGGCCGGCGACGGGTATGTCATGGCGGCCAGCGCCGACGGCCGGGAAAAAGGCCAGTTCCTGTCCAACGCCATCTGCCCGTCCAACGGCGCGGACACCAACGGCCCCACGGCCAACGCCAACTCCGTGGGCAAGGCCATGGGCGGCAAGGCGCACAAGGGCAAAGGGGACTGGGAGGACTACATGAGCAACCTGCCCAACGGCGCCAGCCACACCATCACCTTCAATCCGTCCCTCATCAAGGACCCGGAACACAAGACCAGGTTCAAGGCGTTTCTCAAGGGATACGCCCAAAACGGCGGAAGCAGCCTTCAGGTGAACATGCTGGACGCGGGCATGCTCAAGGACGCCCAGCAGCATCCGTCGAACTACCAGAATCTTTTGGTGCGGATCACCGGATACAACGCCTATTTCACGGCCATCGGCCGGGAGCTGCAAAACGAGGTGATCGCGCGAATCTCACACACCACGCTGTAGCTGAAGGAAACGATTGAATTTGCAATGAACCCAACGACGCAAAAGGACATACGCGAGGGCCTGGTCTTAAACATCGTCCGCATGTCCACCGAGGACGGCCCCGGCATTCGCACCACGGTGTTTTTTAAGGGCTGCACCCTTCGCTGCGCCTGGTGCCACAACCCGGAGAGCATATCCCCGAAACCCGAGCTGATCTGGGTCGGCAACCGGTGCATCGGCTGCAAGACCTGTTTGTCCGTCTGCCCGGAGAAGGCGCTTTCCATGACCGAGCAGGGGATAGACATCAACCGCTCCCTCTGCCGGGTCTGCGGCGCCTGCGCCGGCGAATGCCCGGGGACGGCCCTGGAGGTTTTGGGAAAAACCTGGCACCCGAATGACCTGGTCGAAGAGGTGATCAAAGACCGCGCCTATTTTGAGGCCTCGGGCGGCGGGGTCACGGTCTCCGGCGGGGAACCGACCCTGAAGTCCGGGTTTACGGGCCTTTTTTTAAAAGCGCTTCGGGAAAAGGGTCTGCACACCGCCTTAGACACCTGCGGTCAGTGCGGCCAAAAGGCCCTGGACCGGTTGCTTCCCTACACGGTTCTGGTGCTCTATGATCTCAAGCTGATCGATCCCGAGGCACACCGGCGGTTTACCGGGTATTCCAACAAACGGATTCTTCAGAATGTGAAGTACGTGGCGGATTACATCGCCTCCCATGTTCAGCCCCAGGCGCTCTGGATTCGAACCCCGGTGATTCCGGGGGCCACCGCGACCGAGGACAACATCGCGGGGATCGGCCGGTTTATCACCCAGAACCTTTCCGGAGCGGTTTCCCGGTGGGAGCTGTGCGCCTTCAACAACCTCTGCCGGGACAAGTACTCGCGGCTTGGCAAAAAATGGGCGTTTCATGACAGCGACCTGCTCACCGAGGGGGGAATGCAGAAGATGGCGGAAACAGCGAAAAAATCCGGGGTCAACCCGGAGATCGTGAGCTGGTCGGGGTCCACCCGGCTGGAATCCGAACCAATAAAACAGGAGGTCGGCAGTGTCCTATAACCTTAAAAAATTTGACGAACAGGCGATTGCAGCGTTTTTTCCGGCTGAAAAAATCGGGCTGGTGGCGTCCATCAACCCGGCGGGATTGCCGCATCTCAGCCTGATCACCTCCATTCGGGCCAACGGCCCGAGTCAGGTCACCCTCGGCGAGTTCTGCAGAGGGGAGAGCAAGACCAACATTCAGAAAAACCCGAAAACCGCCTTTCTGGTGCTGACCATGGATCGCAGGATGTGGCGGGGTCACGCTCAATGGACGCATTTGCGCAGCGAGGGGCCCGAGTACGCGGCTTACAACGAAATCCCCATGTTCCGCTACAACGCCTACTTCGGCATCAATACGGTGCATTACTTAAACCTGATCGACCTGCGCGGGCCGGACAGCCTGCCGCTTCCCAAAATTATCCTTGCGAGCCTTTTGACCCGGTTCGCCAAGGGGGGCTTTCCGCCCAAAAATCATCACCGGGTGCTGACCCCGTTTGGCGAGGCGCTTTTCAACCGGCTGGACGCCTTAAAATTCCTCGCCTATATGCGGGATGACGGATACCCGGAGATCATCCCCCTGCTGCAATGCCAGGCGGCCGACAGCCAGCGGCTGGTGTTTTCCAGCATGGCTTACGCGGATGAGCTTTCCGCCCTGCCGCCGGGCCGAACCGTGGCCGTGTTTGGCATGACCATGAAGATGGAGGACGTGCTGGTCAGGGGAGCATTTACCGGGCTTGACCGGGTGCGCGGGGTTTCTGCCGGAAGCGTGACCATCGACTGGGTCTACAACGCCATGCCGCCGGCCCACAGGCAGATCTATCCGGAGCAGCCCCTGCAACCGGTAACGGAATGGGGCGATTTTTAATTTCATATCCGCCCATCCACGAGAGCGTCCCGCTGGTAGGTGCGCAGGCCGAAAAAGGGCAATGCGGCCAGGATATGGTCGAAGATATCGGCCTGAATCCCCTCATACACCGGCCACCGGGTATCATCCACAAAGCAATAAATTTCTAAAGGAATCCCCTTGTCCGCCTCGGGTTGAAGATGCCGGGCCATCAGGGTCAGGTCCTTTCGAACATGGGGATTGTGTTTCAGGTATTCCAAAATATAAGCACGAAACGTACCCAGGTTGGTCAGGCGGCGGCCGTTGAGGGGACTGTCCGCAGAGGCGGCGGTGGTCTGGTTGTATTGTTTGATCTGTTTTTGTTTGTCGGCCAGATACCCCTTGAGCAGATCCGCCCGGCTGAGGGTTTCCAGCAGTTGGGCGTCCAGAAATTTCACGCTGCTCTGGTCGATGAGGATCGACCGCTTGATGCGCCGGCCGCCCGCCTGGTACATCCCCCGCCAGTTTCTAAAGGAGTGGTCTAAAAATTTATGCGTGGGGATGGAGACGATGGTCTTGTCAAAGTTCTGCACCCTGACGGTGTGCAGGGAGATATCAATCACGTCGCCATCCGCGCTGAACGCCGGCATTTCAATCCAGTCGCCGACCCGGATCAGGTTGTAACTGGCGATCTGAAGGCTTGCCACAAAGCAGAGCAGGGTGTCCTTGAAAATGAGCATGAGGACGGCGGTCATCGCGCCGATACTGCTGACCATGCCCCATGGCGACTTGCCCAGGATCAGGGCGATGATAAATATTCCTCCCAGAATCGAGATGAATATCTTCAACAACTGCCCCCAGCCTTTGACCGGCCATTTATCGGAAATCGGATGGGAATTGTATATCGCCACCAGGGCATCCAGCAGGCTGTTTAGGATGACGATAATCACGATATAAATGTAGAGTTGAATCGATTTTGAAACAAATTTGAAAAGGTGGGGGGTCAGCGGCAGCCCGTAGTGGAGGATCACGGCCGGAATAAGCAGCATCAAGCGGCTTAACACCTTGTGATCGGTGAGGAGGTCATCCCATTTGATTTTTGTGCGGGAAAAAAATCTATGGATCAGCGGCAGAATGAATTTTTTGCTCAAATAATATCCGATCAGGGCAATGACAAGAAGGCCGCAGAGGATGAGCACTTCCAACACGTATTCATTTTCTAAAACAACCAGCCATTTTTTCATGGGTTACCTCCTGTGCATCAGATTCGGGATCAGCGAAGGGGTATTCGCGTGATCACCGGGCCGGCGGTGTCCACTATGCAGAACCCCGGCTCGCCCTCCTTGCCCATGATCTCGCCGGGGTTGAGCAGCAGGGTGTTCTTGATGCGGCCCTGCTCGTATCGGTGGGAGTGGCCGAAGCATACCAGGTCGTATTTGCCGGTGGAGGCCAGCCCCTGGGCGAACGGCCCTTCGTGGGTGAAGGCGATTTTAAGCCCGCCGGCTTCCATCTCCCCGATCAGCCCGTAAAGGGTGATAAGCCCGTTGCTCTCTATGGCGATGCGGGTGAGCAGGTGCCGGTCGCCGTCGTTGTTTCCGAACACGCAGTGAACCGGTATGCCGGCTTGCATCATCTCCTTGAACATAAAGGGGGCCACAAAGTCGCCGCAGTGAATGATCGCGTCGCACCCCTCCTTTACGATCATGTCCAGGGCCTTTCTTAAATTCCAGATGTGATCGTGGCTGTCGC
Source organism: uncultured Desulfonema sp. (assembly GCA_964522535.1). GTDB lineage: Bacteria > Desulfobacterota > Desulfobacteria > Desulfobacterales > Desulfosalsimonadaceae > DYLE01. Next base: position 8,372 of record CAZFWD010000055.1, on the reverse strand, counting down.
TCATGACCGCGATCTTCATGGGGTTCCTCCTTTTGATTGAAAACTCACATCATAAATAGAGGGTCCACATCGATCCCCAGCCGAATATCCTTGTCCGAGGCCTTTGATTGTTGGATCAGGGATCGGGCAAAGCCGTGAAGCGGCTCCACCCCGGGGGATTTGATCAGGATCTGCCACCGGTACCGGTTGGCGATCCGGGCCAGGGGGGCTTCGATGGGCCCGAGGATTTCGATTTCCTTTTGGAACCGGGGGTCCTTGGATTTCAGGCCGGCGCATCGCCTACCGAGAAGCCGCGCGTATTTTTCCGTCTTTTTCATGTCCCTGCCGGAGATTTTAAACAGAATCATCCGTGAAAACGGAGGGTATCGAAAGGTTTTGCGAAAAACGATTTCCTGGTTGTAGAAGGCGATAAAGTCCTGCTGCCGGGCGGTCGTGATGCTGAAGTGGTCCGGGTTGTAGGTCTGCAAAATGACCCGGCCGGGCAAGGTTCCTCTGCCGGCCCGGCCCGCAACCTGGGCGATGAGCTGAAAGGTGAGTTCATCTGCCCGAAAATCCGGAAAGTCTAAGGAAAGATCGGCGCAGATAACGCCCACCAGCGTGATGTTCGGAAAGTCATGCCCCTTGGCCACCATCTGGGTGCCGATGAGGATGTCGATCTCATGGTTTCGCAGGCCTTTTAGAATCTCCACCAGGGCGCCCCGGCGGGTGACGGTGTCCCGGTCCATGCGGGCCACCCGGGCCTCCGGAAACAGCTTTTTGACCGCGTCCTCGATTTTTTCGGTTCCCAGCCCCAGCCGCTTGATGGCGGAGGAGCCGCAGGTTTCGCACCGGCAGGAGGCGGGTTGCGTGTATCCGCAGAGGTGGCACTTGTAGGCGTTCGCCTTCTGGTGAAGGGTGAGGGTGATGTCGCAGTTTTTGCATTTTAAGGGTTGGCCGCAGTTTGCGCAGACCGGATAGCTGGCAAACCCTCGCCGGTTTAAAAACAACAGCACCTGTTCCTTCCGCTCAAGGGTCTGCCGCATCGCCTGGTGAAGGGTCGGGGTGATAAACCGCCAGATCCCCTTGAAGTCCTTGAGCTTTTTCAGGTCGATGACCTGGATCTCGGGCATTTTTTGTTTATAAATCCGCTGTTTCAGGTTCAGCTCATAAAATTTTCGGTGCGCCACGTTGTAGACGGACTGCACCGAAGGGGTAGCCGAGCCCAGCAGGGCGATGCCGTTTTCCTGCTTTGCCCGCACGATCGCCAAATCCCGGGCGTTGTACCGAAACCGGTCCTCTTGCTTGTAGGAGGTGTCGTGCTCCTCATCCACGATGATCAGCCCGAGGTCCGTCAAGGGCGGGAAGCCCGCGGAGCGCGCGCCGATGACGATGGAGGCCTTTCTTTGGATCACGCGCAGCCACTGGTCGTAGCGCTCCCCTGAAGACAGTCCGCTGTGGAGCACCGCGACGCATTCCCCGAACCGGGCGCGAAAACGGCGCTCGATTTCAGTGATCAGGGCGATCTCAGGGACCAGCACCAGAACGGTCCTGCTGTTTTGCAGGACCGCGGCCGAAAGGTGCATGTAAACCTCGGTCTTTCCGCTGCCGGTAACCCCGGCCAGCAGAAAGGTTGCAAACCCGCCTCCGATCCGTTTTAACACCTCCGATACCGCGACCTTCTGCTCCAGGTTCAGTTTCAGCAGGGTGTCGGGAGGAACCGGCTCGCCGAGCGGGTCCCGGAACACCTGTTTCTCAAACACCGAAATGTACCCTTTTTTTTCCAGGGTTTTGATCGGGGCTGACGGGTTGGAAACAATATGCCTCAGTTCGCTCACAGGAACTGCGGTTTTGCCGGAAGCATAGGCGAGAATTTTTTGCTGGGCCTCGGAGACCTGATTTGACGGCGAATTGCCTTCGACCAGGGCGATGAAGCGCTCCATTTTCGGCCGGATCGCCCCTTTTCGAATCTCCCGTTTGCGCTCGATCCATTTTTTTTGTTCCATCCTGTAAACGGACGCGGCTTCAAGGCCGAGGTTTTTGTGAAGATCCTTCAGGCGGCAAGGGCCGGTTTGAAGAAGGTCGAAGATTTTTTTTTCCGTGCTCGAAGGAACATCGGTTTTAAGGCTCTGAAGGCCTTTTTCCGTGATGGCCAAGGTGACGGATTCGCCGGTGTTGATTCCCCCCGGCAGCGCTTCCTTGATGATTTCGCCGATGGGATGGATATAATATTCGGCGGCCCATTGAAATAAGGGGATCATGGCGGCGGGAAATAGAGGGGATTCATCCATGATATCCAGCACGGGCTTGATTTTTTCAGGTAGCGGCGGAAGGGCCGGGCCCATGATGTATCCGGTGATCCGCTGTTTTCCAAAGGGGACGATCACCCGTTTTCCGGGTTCAATCAGGCTGAGCATCGGTTCCGGAACCGCGTAGGTGTAGGTGTTGAATACCGGAACCGGAACAGCCACCTCTATGCAGGCGTCGTTTTTGTGTGTTGGGGGTTTGTTCATTCGAGTTGGGAGTTTATGTTTGACGGCCTTTCTTTCATTAATCCATCAGGGGTGAAGTTTCAACCCCGATTCACATGCCGTAAAAATTGAATGCAATTTTTTTTATGAATACGGTTGCCAAACCGAAGACGCTGGGGTATAGTCGTTTCAAAAAAACGAGTGAACGTTCGCTTTTTTAAACCCTAGAGGATGCCCATGCCCGAAGAAATTTATAAGAATCTATACCGGATCGAGATCCCCCTGCCCGACAGCCCGCTGCTGTATCTTAACTCTTATATCATCAAGGGGGGGAAGCGCAACCTGATCATTGATACCGGCTTGAACCGGGACGAGTGCAAAAAGGCCATGATGGACGGTCTTTCGGCCTTAAAGGTCGATCTGGACACCGTGGATATCTTCATCACTCATCTTCATGCGGATCATTTCGGGCTGATCTCCAAACTGGCGACCCCCAAAACCAAGATCTACTTCAACCGGCCGGATACGGAGATCATCGAAAACTGGCAGGGGTTTGAACCCATGATCCAGTATGCCGCCCAAAATGGCTTTCCCGAAGCCATACTCCGCTCGGCCCTGCATCAGCATCCGGGGTTTAAATACGGCAGCAAGTGGCTGCCGGCCTTGAGCATTCTAAACGACGGCGATGTGCTGGAAATCGGGGATTACCGGTTTACCTGCATTCAGACCCCGGGGCATACCCGCGGCCATACCTGCCTTTATGAAGCGCAGAAACGTTTTTTGATCGCCGGGGATCATCTTTTAAATGACATCACCCCCAACATCCAGTGCTGGTGGGAAAACGACGATCCGTTGGCGGATTATATGAAAAGCTTGGACAAGATTTATGACCTGGCCGTGGACCAGGTGCTGCCCGGGCACCGGCGGCTGTTTACCAATTTCAGGGGGCGGATTGATGAGCTGAAATCCCACCACGAGGCAAGGCTGATCGAGGTTCTGGAGATACTCGACCGCAAATCCCCCCAGAACGCCTTTGAGATCGCAGCACAAATGACCTGGGACATCGAGGCGGATTCCTGGGAGGATTTTCCCGTGGCGCAGAAATGGTTTGCCACGGGCGAGGCGATATCGCATTTAAGATGCCTGGAAAATCAAAAAAAGATATTTCGGGCAAAGAAAACCCCGGTGATCGCCTTTGCGCCGGGCGGGAATCCATAATCAGTTTAAAGTGACTAAAGTATGAAGTGACTAAAGTTAAGGATATTTCAATGAATAAGATAATTGACGCCGCTCTGGATAAGGGACAGCGGGCCTTGTCCGAATACCAGTCCAAGAAATTTTTGGCGGCCTGCGGTATCCCCGTAGCAAAAGAGGAACTGGCCCACAGCCCTGAGAAGGCCGCGGCCATCGCTAAAAAGATCGGTTTTCCGGTGGCCGTGAAAGCCTGTGGCCCTGATCTGATGCACAAGACCGAGGCCGGCTGCATTCGACTAAACATCGGCACGGAACAGGAAGCGGCCGCAGCCTACGGCCAGGTCGCGGCTGCGGCCTCCGTGGAGCTGGAAGGGGTGCTGATCCAGAAGATGGTCCCCGGGCTTCGGGAACTGGTGCTGGGGCTCACCCGGGACCCGCAGTTTGGGCCCTGCGTGATGCTGGGCCTGGGCGGCGTGATGACCGAAATCATCAACGATACGGTGTTTAGGGTGGCGCCCTTTGACCGGATCGAGGCCGAGGACATGACCCAGGAACTTCGATCCAAGAAGGTGTTTGAGCCGTTCCGGGGGGAGCCGGCCGCGGACCTGACAGCGGTTTGCCGATGCCTGACGGCCCTGGGGGAGATCGGGCTTGCGCACCCCGAAATCTTCGAGATCGACATCAACCCCTTAAAAATCGACCGCTTGGGGAAAATCCAGGCCGTGGACGCCCTGATCGTGCTGAAAGGGGAAAAATAAATGCCGGCATCCATCGATCAAACCCCGCTCTATCGCATCGCAAATCCCGAGCATATCGCCATTTTCGGGGCCTCTAACCGGTTTCTCTCCATGGGCACCAACCTGCTGAGTTCTATTTTGTCTTTGGGGTTTAAGGGAGAAATCTTTCCCGTGCATCCCACCGAAGACCCGGTCATGGGGTTGAAAGCCTATAAATCCGTGGCCGACCTGCCCAAGGTTCCGGACCTGGCCCTTCTCGTGCTTCCCACAGACCTGGTTCCGGAGGTGCTGGAGGGCTGCGGCAAAAAAGGGATTCGGCACGCCATCATCGTATCCGGCGGTTTTCAGGAGGTGGGGGGCGAAGGCCCCAAGCTTCAGCGGCAAATCTGCGACATCGCGGAAAAATACAAGATTCGGTTGCTGGGACCCAACTGCATCGGGGTGGCCAACCCCTATCATCGGTTTAACGCCACCTTTTTGCCTTACCAGCAAGCTCCAGGGTTTATCGGCCTGGCCTCCCAGAGCGGAAGTTTCGTCACCCAGATGTTTGATTATCTTGCCAAATTCGGGCAGGGGTTTTCCACCGCTTTTAGCGTGGGAAATGAGGCGAACCTTGATATCGTGGATTGTTTAAGCTACCTGGGGGCCTGCCCCCATACTCGAGTGATCGGGCTGTATATTGAAGCCATTCGCCGCGGCAGGCAATTTATCGAGGCCGCCCGCGCCATTTCTCCCCATAAGCCGATTGTGGCCTATTACGCCGGAGGCTCCGAGGCCGGAAGAAAGGCGGGGTTTTCCCACACCGGCGCGCTTTCCGGTCCGGACCGGCTGTATGAAGGGATATTTAGCCAGAGCGGGGTGATCCGGGCGCATTCCATTGAGGAGCTTTTCGACTTCTGCTGGTGTCTGGGGGCCTGCCCCAAACCTGCGGGAAACCGGGTGATCGTGCAGACCCATTCCGGAGGGCCTGGCGCCGTGGCCGCCGAAGCCTGCGGTCGGGAAGGGCTTGTGTTAAACCCGATATCCGAGGAAACCCGGCAGAAGCTGATGCCCTACGTTCCTCACACCGGAAGCATCAACAACCCTGTGGACATCACCTTTTCCAAGCGAAGCGCGGATTATTACCTGAAAATTCCGAAAATCCTTTTAGATGATGCGGAATCCGACGCCATTCTGTGCTACCTGCTGATGCCCGAAAAATCGGTGCGCCGGGCCATGGAGGGCTACGGTATCACCGGTGAGAAGGCCGTGGAGGAGTCCGGCAAATACATAGACAGCCAGAGCCGGACGCTTGCCGATTTGATCACAGGGCATGTAAAGCCCTGCATCGGTTTTTCCTTCTACACCCGGGAAAACCGGTTTGTCCGGGGGCTTCAGGACAACGGGGTGGTGGTGCTTCCCAGCCCCACCCGGGCGGCCCGGGCGCTTGCCGCCCTGGTGCGCTATGTTCATCTTTGCGGAAAGATTCGCCGGTCCGAAAAAAAATCCGCTTAACCCATTGAAACCTTTATCCGATCCCTATTTTTTTCTTTTCTCAAAGGGGATGTAGCGTATTTTTGTGTTGCCCGTGTAAATCTGCCGGGGCCGGCACAGCTTCTGCTCCGGATCATCCAGGTTTTCCTTCCACTGGGCGATCCATCCGGGCAGCCGGCCGATGGCGAACATGACGGTGAACATGTTGGTGGGAATCCCCATGGCTCGAAGCAGAATCCCGCTGTAGAAGTCCACGTTCGGATAAAGATTTTTTTCGATGAAGAATTCGTCGCTGATGGCGGCCGCCTCAAGCGCGTTGGCGATATCCAGCAGGGGGTCGTCGAGCTTGAGCCTGTTCAAAACCTTCTGGCAGTATTTCTTCATGATTTTCGCCCGGGGATCATAGGTTTTGTAGACCCGGTGGCCGAATCCCATCAGCCGGAACGGATCTTTTTTAGCCTTTGCCCGGCGGATCACCTCGGAGACCGAAATCCCATTTTCATTGATGTCGGAAAGCATCTGAATAACGGCCTGGTTGGCGCCGCCGTGAAGGGGACCCCACAGGGCGGAAATCCCGGCGGAGAGCGAGGCGTAAATATTGGAAAGGGAGCTGCCCACGCTCCGCACCACCGAGGTGGAGCAGTTCTGCTCATGATCCGCGTGCAGGATCCAGAATACGTTTAGGGCGCGAACCAGTTCGCTCTGCAACCTGTAGGGCTTGACCGGGGTGTCAAACATCATGTTCAAAAAATTGGCGCAGTAGGTGTAATCCGGCCGGGGATAAACCGCGGTATGCCCCCGGGAGATACGGTAGGACATGGCGGCCATGGTCCGCACCTTGGAGATCAGGCGGGTAAAGGTCATTTCAAACCCTTCATCCGTGGCGATCAGCTCCGGATAAAAGCTTCGCATCGCATTGACCATGGCGGAGAGAATCCCCATGGGGTGGGAAGCGCGCGGGAAGTTCTGATAGAAATTCTGCATGTCCTCATGAACCAGGGAATGGTCGTTTAACATGACGCTGGTTCGAGTGAGCTCCTTCTGGGAGGGCAGCTGGCCGTTGATCAGAAGGTAGGCGGTTTCCACAAACGTCGACTGTTCGGCAAGCTCCTCGATGGGAATGCCCCGGTAGCGCAGGATGCCTTTTTCCCCGTCCATGAAGGTGATGTTGCTTTTGCAGCACCCGGTGTTGGCGAACCCCGGATCGTAGGTGATGCATCCGGTTTCCTGCCGAAGCGACCGAATATCAATGGCCGTATCCCCCTCGGTCCCCTCGATCACCGGGAGTTTCAATTCTTTTCCATCGATGATGATGGTGGCGAATTTCGTCATGGTTATGTCCTTCCCGCTGTGTATGATTTAAAAAAAGCCTGCCTTCAATATCGCTGAATCGGCGGATTTTTCAACAAATTTTTTAAAAGTCGATTAACATGATGGATGGGCCTTTTGCCACGCCGTCAAGTCTTGAAAATCCTTGGCAGGTTTCCTTTGCATTCTGGCTCCTGACTTCTGAGCATTTACGTCAAGATTTTTTTGAATGCGGTTTGGCGTATGCCCGGCCCGAGGAAAGCATTTCCCGCGCATGATCCCGGGTGGTTTTTGTGATGTTTGATCCGCCGATCATTCGCGCGGTCTCTTTCAGTCGTTCCGCGTTTTTTAATGGGGTGATGCGGGTGACGGTCCGCTGGTTTTTCTCCTGTTTGGTGATTTTGAAATGGTGATGGGCAAACACGGCGATCTGGGCCAGGTGGGTGATGCAGATCACCTGGGTATAGGCGGAAAGATCGAAAAGTTTTTTTCCCACCACCTCGGCCACCTCCCCGCCGATTCCCGCGTCCACCTCGTCAAAGATCATGGTGCCGGTGGCGTCCGCGTCCATCATAATCGATTTCAAGGATAGAATGACCCGGGAAAGCTCGCCGCCCGAGGCAATCGCGGATAGCGGCTTTACGTCTTCGCCCGGGTTCGGCGAGATCATGAACCTTACCTGTTCCAGGCCGGTTTCCGAAATTGGAATGCCATCGGCCATCAGATAGGGGGAAGGGTTTGCAGGAGGCGGGGTTTGTTGAAACAAAACCTCAAAAACCGTTTTTGACATTTTTAAGGAGTTGAGTTCATCCACCATTTTTTTTGATATAAGACCGGCGGCCTTGCGCCGTTTTTTGGAGAGATCGGCCGCAAGGGCGGTAAGCCGCTCATGCTTTTCGGTCAACTTTTTTTCGATGTTTGCGATTCGGTCCGGCAGGTTTTCATGGTCGGAAAGCTCGGCTTCAATTTTGGCCAGGTGGTTTAAAACCGCGGTGAGGCTTCCGCCGTACTTGTGCTTGAGCCGGGTTAGGGTATCCAGCCGGGATTCGATTTTTTCGAGACGCTGCGGGTCAAAATCCGCCCCGCTGAGGTAGGACCGAAGCCGTTCCGTGATGTCCTCGATCCGAAAAGCCGCATCCGATAAATCCGTTGCCGCGGCGCAAAGGGCCGGGTCGACGTCCGCAGCCTTTTCAATGCTTTTTCGCACTTCCCC
>CAZFWD010000054.1:0-6205 GCA_964522535.1 uncultured Desulfonema sp. | reverse complement strand
GCCGCCGAGCAGGGCCAGCTTTCCCCTGGCCGTATCGGTTTCGCGGCCGGTGACGCCGTAGACCGGGCAGACCGCCTGGCACATGCCGCAGCAGGAGCATTTCGCGACCTGCGCCTCCAGGGTGCGCATCAGCCGGACCAGGTCTTTCATCTTTTTTTTATGAATCCGCAGCTTTTCCATATTGCCACCATAAAAGTGTAAAGTGACTAAAGTGTGAAGTAACTAAAGTTGCGGCACTTTTGCACAATTCAAACTTTACACTTTTTGAGTTTGAAATATTCTGCCATAAAATATAAAAAATAGAACTTAAAAACTAGACCGAACAATCACAAAGGCGGTAGCCATGAAGGACAAAAACGGTTTGTTTTATTACCCTTTTCCAGAAAACAAGCGGGTTCGCATGTATGTCAAAAGGCAAAAGGGCAGCATCTTCTTTCGGCTCTGGAACGCGGACGATCAAACCCTCTGGAAGGAGCATGGATGGGTGCCCTATGAAGCGATACGGCAGGCCTCGGCCATGTTCACGGGAAACGCCTTTGATCCGAACCGGGCCTATGACCGGGTGATCGCCGAAGCGGTTTTAAAGGAGGCGGAAACAGAACCCTGACCCCGGCCTCACCCCTTTGCGTAGCGCTCCCTCAACCTGGGTTTCTCAATCTTTCCGGTGGGGTTTCTCGGCACCGAATCGAAAAATATTTTCCTGGGCCGTTTATACCGCGGAAGCCTTTCACAAAGCCGCTTCACCTCGGATTCGGACAGGGAGCACCCCGGCTTTACGGATATCACGGCCGCGGCCACCTCCCCCAGGCGCGCGTCCGGAATGCCGATCACCGCAACGTCATAGATTCGGCTGTCGGTCATTAAAAAGTTCTCGACCTCGTTGGGATAAATGTTCTCCCCGCCGGTGATGATGACGTCCTTTTTCCGGTCGATCAGCCAGATAAACCCGTCCGCATCCCTGCGGGCGATGTCCCCGGTATGCAGCCACCCGTCGGTCAGGGCCTCGGCCGTGGCCTGGGGATTTTTATAATATTCCTTCATCACCCCCGGCCCCTTGACCAGAAGCTCCCCGGGCCGGTCGGCCCCAAGGTCTTTCATGTGCTCATCCACGATCCGGCACTCCCAGTCAAACCCGGGAAGGCCGATGGCGCCGATCTTGTGAAAGTTTTCCATTCCCAGGTGCACGCACCCCGGCCCCGCGGCCTCGGTCAATCCATAGTTGGTGTCATAGGCATGGTTGGGAAAAAAAGTTTTCCATCGCTTCACCAGGGCGGGGGGAACCGGCTGCGCGCCGATATGCATCAGCCGCCACTGCGCCAGGCGATACCGGCTGAGATCGATCCGCCGGTTTTCAAGGGCCACCAGGATATCGTGCGCCCAGGGCACCAGCAGCCAGACGATGCTGATTTGCTCCTCGGACACCGCCTCCAGTATGGACTCTGGGTCCGCGGCCTTCAGGATCACCGCCCTGGCCCCGACCACCAGGTTTCCAAACCAGTGCATCTTGGCGCCGGTGTGATATAAAGGAGGAATGCAGAGAAAATTATCCGAATGGGTCTGGTGATGGTGGCGGTTTTCCGCGTAACAGGCAAACTTAAGCTGCCGGTGCTGAAGGACCACCCCCTTGGGCAGGCCGGTGGTCCCGGAGGTGAAGTAGATCCCGGCGTCGTCTGAAAGCGTGATGTCGATGTCCGGCTCCTTTGGGCTGCCGGAAGACAGCAGGTCTTCATACAAAAGGGCGTAGGCCGGTTTTTTATCCGCATCCCCGACATAGATGTAGGCGGTCACCGCCTGATCCAGGGCCGGCTTTTCGGCCTTAATCCGGTCGATGAACGCCGAACCGAAAATGACGGCCTTGGCCTCGGTCAGCGCAACGCAGCGCAGGATGTCCTCGGCGGTAAACCGGAAATTGAGCGGGACCGCCACCGCGCCCGACCGAAGGATACCGAAATACACCGGAAGCCAGTCCAGGCAGTTGGTCATCAACTGAACCACCCGGTCCCCCTTTTGAATCCCGAGCCCGATTAGGCTGTCGGCCAGGCGATTGGACCGGCGGTCAAATTCGGCCCAGGTGATTTCCGATCGACTGTTGGCCGAGGGATCCCGTTCCACCAGGGCGATTTCATCCCCCCAGGCCCTGGCGTTTCTGGCAAGCATCTCGGTGATCTGCATTCAAAAATCCATCCCGTCCTTTTCATTCAGGTATTCAGTAGGTTAAACGCTAAAATTCCTTATCAGAACCTCCCTGAAAGTCAACCGGAATTGCCGGCGGCGGGGTTAAGCCTGATGGCTTCGTAAAAAAAAGATTTATAGGTGGAAGGCTGAAGGTGGAATTTTCTCTGCGTCCTCCGTGATCTCTGTGGTTAATTTGTTCATTCTTTAAACCGGAAAAATATATAAATTTCTTGGAAGTCGGCTGCGAGCGGCATTGGGGCTTTTTCGGCGCGCATGGGGCATACAAAAATCCCGGGCCGAAAAAACCGGTCCGGGATTTTTCCATCAGTCTATAAAAACAGGAGCGAATCCTACTTCTTGTCCTCCTTGACCTCCTCGTAATCCGCGTCCACCACGTCCTCATCCTGACCCGAGGACTGGGTCTGGCCGCCCGCGCCGGCATCGGCACCAGCCTGCTGGCTACCGGCCTGGGCGGACTGCTGGTAGATCGCCTCAGCCAGCTTGTGCGAGGCCTGGGTCAGCTCGTTGCTCAACCGCTTGATTTCCTCCATGTCGTCTGCGGGCATGGCCTTCTTGAGCTGTTCAATAATCCCGGAAATCTTGGATTTTGTTTCCGCATCCACCTTATCGCCCAGCTCGGCGATGGACTTTTCCGTGGAATAAATCAGGGAGTCGGCGTTGTTTCTGGCTTCAACCAGTTCCCGCTGCTTCTTGTCCTCCTCGGAATGCATTTCCGCATCCTTCACCAGCCGGTCGATCTCGTCTTTTGACAGACCGCTGGAAGCCGTTATGCGGATGGACTGCTCCTTGCCGGTCGCCTTATCCTTTGCAGAAACATTCACGATGCCGTTGGCGTCGATATCAAAGGTCACCTCGATCTGCGGAACACCTCGGGGCGCAGGAGGGATATCGGCCAAATCAAACCGCCCCAGCGTTTTATTGTGCGCGGCCATTTCACGCTCCCCCTGAAGCACGTGAATGGACACCGCCGGCTGACTGTCCTGGGCGGTTGAAAATATCTGGCTCTTTCGGGTGGGAATCGTGGTATTTTTTTCGATCAGTTTGGTCATCACCCCGCCCAGGGTTTCGATCCCCAGAGAAAGCGGCGTGACATCCAGCAGCAACACATCCTTCACGTCCCCCTTCAACACCCCGCCCTGGATCGCGGCGCCGACGGCCACCACCTCGTCCGGGTTCACCCCCTTATGGGGTTCCCTGCCGAAAATCTTCTTGACCCGCTCCACGACCGAGGGCATACGGGTCATGCCGCCCACCAGGATCACCTCATTGATATCCGATTTTTTCAGCCCGGAATCCTTAAGCGCGGTCAGGCACGGCCCTTCCAGATTATCCAGAAGATCGCTCACCAGGGCCTCAAGCTTCGCCCGGGTGATCTTGATGTTGAGATGCTTGGGGCCGCTGGCGTCCGCCGTGATAAACGGCAGGTTGACATCGGTCTGAAGGGCGGTGGACAGCTCCATCTTGGCCTTTTCCGCGCCCTCTTTCAGCCGCTGAAGCGCCATCTTATCCTGCCGAATATCAATCCCCTGGTCCTTTTTAAACTCATCGGCCAGGTAATCGATCAGCCGCAGATCAAAGTCATCCCCGCCCAGGTGGGTATCCCCGTTGGTGGATTTCACCTCGAACACCCCGTCCCCGATTTCAAGGATGGAGATGTCGAAGGTTTCGCCGCCCAGGTCGAACACCGCGATCTTTTCCTCGGACTTCTTGTCCAGGCCATAGGCCAGAGAGGCCGCGGTCGGCTCATTGATGATCCTGAGCACGTTCAATCCCGCGATCCGTCCCGCGTCCTTTGTCGCCTGGCGCTGGCTGTCGTCGAAATACGCGGGGACCGTAATCACGGCATCGGTCACCTTTTCCCCCAGGTATTCCTCCGCGGTATGCTTGATATCGGCCAGAATAAAGGATGAAACCTCGGCCGGGCTGTGCTGCTTGCCGCGCAGGTTGATCCGCACATCCCCGTTGGCGGCTTTTTCAATTTTGTATGGAAGGTTTTTAATGTCCTTCTGAACCTCCGGTGAATCAAACTTGCGGCCGATCAGCCGCTTGACCCCGAACACCGTATTTTCCGGGTTGGTGATCGCCTGGCGCTTGGCGATCTGGCCCACCATTCGCTCCCCGCTTTCGGAGATCGCCACAATCGAGGGGGTTGTCCGGCCGCCCTCGGGATTGGTGATCACCTTGGTTTCATTCCCTTCCCTTATCGCGACACATGAATTGGTTGTGCCGAGATCAATTCCAATGACCTTCCCCATCTCTTTTCCCTCCTTGCTTGATCTATATCGTCATCTCTTCAGCGATGTTGTAATTGCCTCGCCTTGTCTTACGAATCCTTTTTGCCCTTGGAAACCACCACCATGGCCGGCCGAAGCAGCCGGTCATGGATCATATACCCCTTTTGGAATTCGCTGATCACCGTGTTTTCCGGGTGCTCATTCGAATCCTCCTGCATCATCGCCATATGATAAGCCGGATCAAACGGTTTCCCCAGGGCCTCAATCTCCGTCACATGAAATTTTTTAAAAATTTTTAGTATTTCGCTTAACGTCATCTCCACGCCTTCGAGAACGCAGGCGTCCTCGGATTCCGCTTTGGCCTCCCCCCTGAACGCATCGCCGGAGCAGTTCACCGCCCGTTCCAGGTTATCCACCACCGGCAACAACTCCTTGATCAGGGCCTCGTTGGCGTATTTCCGGTAATCGGCTTCCCAGCGCTGCATCCGTTTTTTGTAGTTTTCAAACTCGGCCGAAACTCGAAGCAGACGTTCATGGGCCTCCTCGGCCTTCTGTTTAAAGGTCTCCAGCTCTGCTTTGAGCGCTTCCCCTTCCGCCGCAGGGGCTTCACCGGTTTCCCCGGCGCGGTTGTTTTCCCTGGCCACCTTTATCCTGATTTTTTCCGCTCCACCCGTTTCATCTTCCCTGTGCTTCCTGGTGACCGGGGCATCCGTTTCCCTGGAATGCCTTTTTCCTTTCTCTGACGCATCAGCCAATGTCCCGCTCCCTGGTTCATCAAAATTTTATGCATGGTTGCGGTTCCATGCCCGCTTTCCCATGCGGCATTTTCGTAAAAAAACTCAAACCCTTTTAAATTTTTACAGAAAGTAAGACGAAAAACGGAAATGTCAAGGGAGGATTTGATTGAAAAGACAAACAGGGGACGATAAAGAAAAAAACCTGGTTGTGAACCCATTCTCGAATCGACTTGAAAGGCAGATTATCGCATAACCGGGATCGATCCGCGACACGGACAGGATTACTTATCGCTGCTTCCTTCCGGACCTGACGAGGTTCATAATCGTCCGTTACGCGGCGGCCGGTCAGAATAAATCCGCCGGTTCGCATCAAACCCTCAAAATGGGGATTCAGCCCCGCATAAAGCGGATTTCGGGAACCAGGGTACCGCTGCCACCCCGCCTATCACAACCAGGAGTTTCTATTATAAGGACGGGTCCCCTGGTTTTCAAGAAAGAAAAACAGAAAAATGGGCAAAACCCCCGATGACCTTTTTTGTTGTCAGCGGTCAGGGATGTTTATTAGAATGGTCATCAGAAAACCCAAACCGCCCACGAATGTTTTATTTATGCCAAACGCATCCAAAAAATTCGCCGTCACGCGGTTTTTAAAAAAGGTGAAGGAAACCATCGCGGCCCATGCGATGCTGGCCCCAGGCGACGCCGTCCTCATCGGGGTGTCCGGCGGCCCGGATTCCATGGCGCTTCTGCATGGCCTGCGGGCTGTTTCCGATGATTACCGGCTTCATCTCGGAATCGCGCATCTAAACCACGGGCTCAGGCGAAAGGATGCCGATAAAGACGAAAAATTCGTTGTTTCTGCGGCAAAAAAACTGAACCTGCCCTGTTACGTTAAAAAAAGGAATGTTGCCGCCGAGCGCCGAAAAACAGGCGGCTCCCTTGAAGAGGCCGCCAGAATCGCCCGCTATGATTTCCTTTTCGAAACAGCCGAAGCCGAGGGGTTTGATCGGATCGCGGTGGGGCATCAGCAGGATGATA
>CAZFWD010000053.1:0-14952 GCA_964522535.1 uncultured Desulfonema sp. | reverse complement strand
TAAAAAAAATGTTTCATTTTGCAATAAAAAACGCTCATATTTTATTATTTCTATTTTTATCAATAAGATATCATATATTGCGAAGGACAATAAAATGTTGCATATTGTAACAATCCATAAATTCAGGGATGGCCCAACCGGCGACCGCCGCCGCAGACCTCTTCATCTGAAAAATCATGGAAAATAGGTTGAGATTTGACTGAAAAGTATTTATAAACAGATTCATGGACAGGAGACCCACGAATGCCCTTTTTTAAAAAAAAAGGCGACGATACCGAAGGAAAAGGGGATGTGGTCTTTGAGGCCGACCTTGAAGACCTCAGGGAACAGGTCAAACAGGCAAACATGCCCGCCCTGGCCAACGACGTCGCGCTCAAGGAAATCGAAAAGCTCACAAAGACCAGCCAGTCCGCCGCCGAGTATACCATCGCCGTCAATTATATCGATTACCTAGTTTCCCTTCCCTGGAACAAAAAAACCAAAGACAACTTAGATATCAAGCGGGCCGAGACCATCCTTGAAGAAGAGCATTATGGGCTGTCGGAGATCAAAGAGCGGATACTGGATTATCTGGCGGTCAGGATTTTAAAGGCCTCCCGAAAATATAGAATGCTGGTGGTCGATGATGAGGAACTGGTCCGCCGGAACCTTGACCATGTGCTGACCAAGGAAGGGTATGAGGTGATCACCGCCGCAAACGGCGAGGAGGCCTTAAAAGTGATCGATACCCAGCCCGTCGATGTGATTGTGTCCGATCTGAAGATGGACCACATCGACGGCATGGGGGTGCTCAATGCCGCCAAAAAAAAGGACCCCGGCATTCAGGTCATCATGATCACCGGGTATGCCACGGTCCCCAGCGCGGTGGATGCCATCAAAAAAGGATCTTTTCATTTCATTACCAAGCCCTTTAAGCTGGATGAAATTCGTTCCGTGGTCCAGGAAGCCCTGCGGGGCAAGCAACTCCAGATGGAGACCAAGGGGCCTGCGCTGTGTTTTGTGGGGCCTCCCGGCACCGGAAAAACCTCCCTGGGAAAGTCCATCGCGCGAAGCCTTGAAAAAAAATTTGTGCGTATCTCCCTGGCCGGTATGAAGGATGAAGCCGAAATCCGAGGGCACCGAAGAAGCTATGTGGGCGCCCTGCCGGGGCGGATCGTTCAGGAAATGCGCCGGGCGGAATCCGGCAACCCGGTTTTCATGCTGGATGAGATCGACAAGATCGGACAGGACTTTCGCGGAGACCCGGCATCCGCACTCCTGGAGGTGCTGGACCCCGAACAGCAGGCGAACTTCATCGACCACTACCTCGACGTCCCCTTTGATCTGACCGGCGTCATGTTCATCGCCACGGCCAACACCACCGGCCCGATTCCAGGCCCCCTGCTGGATCGGCTGGAAATCCTGACCCTTTCCGGCTACACCGAAGAGGAAAAAGAACAGATCGCCTTCAACTATCTGATCCCCCGTGCCCTCAAGGATTCCGGGCTTCAGGATACGCCGCCGCAGGTGACGCCGGAGGCGGTGCGCATGATTGTTCGGGACTATACCCGGGAGCCGGGGCTGAGAAACCTTCAGCGGCAGATCGATTCGATTTTTCGAAAAATCGCCCGGCAGGTGCTGACCACCGGGGAAAAGAAGGAAACGGTTTCCGTGACCCCGGAGATGGTGCAACAACAGCTGGGTCCCAAACGGTTTTATATGGAGATCGCCGAAGCCAAGGAACGCATCGGTGTGACCACCGGGCTGGCGCTGACGGAAACCGGCGGAGAGATCATCTTTGTGGAAGCCAATAAAATGAAGGGAAAGGGGAATCTCACCCTGACCGGCTCCCTTGGCGATGTCATGAAGGAGTCGGCCCAGGCCGCCCTAAGCTACATCCGCAGCCATACCGAAACCTACGATATCGATGAAAACTTTTTCGAAAGCATGGATATCCATATTCATGTGCCGGCAGGCGCGATTCCCAAGGACGGGCCGTCCGCCGGCATCACCATCGCCATGGCGCTGATCTCGCTGTTGAAGGAGGTGCCCTGCCGAAGGGATGTGGCGATGACCGGGGAACTGACCCTAAGCGGCCGAATCCTGCCGGTGGGCGGAATCAAGGAGAAGGTCCTGGCGGCGCGCCGGGCCGGGGTTAAAACCGTGGTGCTGCCCGCAAAAAACGCCTCGGACATTCAGGCGATCCCCCATGAAATTCAAAAAGACGTCAAAATCATCCAGACCGACGAGCTGAGCGAAATCGTGGAGACCATCCTAAAACAGCCCGCCTAATTGCCGGCCATAAAAAACCGGCGATCTCTTTATCTCAAATCAGCCTCGGCAGATGGACCGTCATGGTGGTCCCTTTGCCCGGCTGACTGGAGACGGCGAGCCTGCCGCCATGCTGCTGTATGATCCCGTGGGTGATGGAAAGCCCCAGTCCGGTTCCCTGGCTGGGTTCTTTTGTGGTAAAAAACGGATCGAAGATTTTTTTTAAGTGCTCCGCAGGGATCCCCTTTCCGGTATCTTTTACCAAAAAGCAGAACTCATCCGCCTTTTCATCGAGAAAGGCCTTTATCTGCAAGATTCCGCCGTTGTTCCCCATGGCCTGCGCGGCGTTTGTCAGAAGGTTGATCAGCGCCTGCTGAATATGCTCGAAGGAGATGTTGATCTCGATGTCTTCAGGAATATCTATATGAACCTTAATATTATCCGGAATGTTGTGTTTGATGAGATTGAGGGACTGATCCACCAGACGGTAAAACCGAACCGGTCTGATGTTTAACCGGTCGGTTCGTGAAAAATCGAGCAGTGATTTGATGATGTTTTTTCCGCGTTCCACCTGTTTTTCGATATCTCGCAGAAGGGTTTTGGTGAATTCGGGATCTCCGTCTTCCCATTCCTCAAGAACGATATGGAGCGAGTTCAAAATATTGTTCAACGGGTTGTTCAATTCGTGGGCGATTCCCGAGGTGAACGTGCCCAAAGAGGCCAGTTTTTCCATCTGCATCATTTTTTTCGCCATCTGTTTTTGCTGGGTGATATCCACGATATTCCCTAAAACCGCGGGCTTCCCCTCGTAAACAAACCGGGTGTTCCGGCGGTTGATCCAGACCACCTTTCCGTCTTTGGTCAGACCCCGGGATTCATACTCCGAAAGGGTTTCATCCCCCTCCAGGCGCTTTTTGTGGATTTCGTTGACCAGGGCCCGGTCATTGGGGTGCACCAGCTTCAGAAAATCAATACCGATGATCTCCTCGATCGGGTAACCATAAATATCGGCGAACCGGTTGTTGGCAAAAACGATGCGGCCGTCCTGATTGATATAGATGCCGGTCAATGAATTTTCCACCAGGGAACGGAACTTCTGCTCCTTTTTAAACAGGGTCTGCTTGGTGTTCGCCAGGTCGCTGTGCCATTGTTCGGCCCGTTGAAAAAAATCCCAGAAGATGCCGGCTGTGGTGGGGTCGATGAGCTGCACCGAGGCCGGCTTGGTCCGACGGATGTCATCTACGAAGGCCTTCTGATCCGACAGCAGGATGATCAGATCCAGCCGGGGAAGGCGGTATAACTCCCGAAAGTCCGTGGTTTGAAAAATACCCAGAGCTTGCGCGGCCTGACCGCAGGTGTCCGCCGGGTCAGGGCAGAGAATCCCCACCAGCCGGGTTTGAAGCCAGTCCAGTTTTCCGGTGATGATGAGATCGATCAGCATTCGGCACCGCTGGCCGCAACCGGCGATGGCGATATTCAATGGCTGGGATGTGGGCATATGGAAAAACCCCTGATTGATACGTCTGCGGAATCATTGCCTGCGTAGGTATTTTATTACAGCGCGGATTTATTTTCAATCCCCTTTATTACGGCCCCTTTATTACGGCATGCATGAATCAATCCCTTGTTTCTTATTGATTGTTGCATTTTGCATCGCCTGGTTGAATCCTGAAATAATATTCAAATATTTAATTTTATTATTTAAAAATTTTAATCCATATAAAGTGTTTCATTTCGCAATACCCAGCCCTTAAAAACAAAACCGCGATTAAAAATATTTAATAATAAATTCAAATATTTAAAAAATACCATCGATTGGCATTTCTTTTGCTCATTAAAGCAGCAGGCAACAAACACAGTAACCTCTAAAATACAGGAGATTGGAAAATGTGGAAACAGCTTAAAAAAGTTTTTGAATCCTACATGATGGCAGCGGCTTTCGCGGAATCCGGCGAGCATGAAACCGCCTTAAGGATGGTCGCTTCTAAGAAGAAGCTCCGAAAGTCCTCCCGCCCCCGCAAAAACAATCGCCACGAATCGAGAATGAGGGCCGGACAGTTTTAAATAGGATTGAACCGATAAAAAATCAGGAGGAAGGTTTAACATGGGAAAAGAAACGGGGAAAATGAAAAAAATTGCCACAAAACGGGCGGTCATTTACGGAATGGCCGCTGCGGGATTTCTGGCCGCGGTTTTCGGGAACAGCTCCCTTGTTATGGCGTATTTTACAAAGGGGGGGATCTACGCGCTTCTGCCGGTAGCGACCGTGTTTATCTTTTCTTTTGTTCACGGTTCGTTTGCCTCCAACGTCTGGACCGCCCTGGGAATTACCGCATCCGTCGGATCGGAAAAAAGGCCGGAGAAAAGACCGGAGAAAAGAGTGCGCATCGAAAAAAGAACGCCCGATTCTCGACCCCGGGCAACCCTCAATATGTAATGTAGATTTCTCATATCAGGCTAAAAAATTCTAATTAAAGGATCGAATCATGGGACATGAAGCGGTTACTGAGGCGTTGCAGTTTATCGATCTGAATATGGCGAATGTTGTGTTTCTCTTTTTCGTCGGTTTTATCGGGGGCCTGGTGAGCGGGTTCATCGGCTCGGGCGGGGCCTTTGTGCTCACCCCGGGAATGATGAGCCTGGGCGTTGCCGGGCCCATCGCCGTGGCCAGCAACATGTGCCACAAGTTTC
This sequence comes from uncultured Desulfonema sp., assembly GCA_964522535.1. Classification (GTDB taxonomy): domain Bacteria; phylum Desulfobacterota; class Desulfobacteria; order Desulfobacterales; family Desulfosalsimonadaceae; genus DYLE01. Next base: position 10,011 of record CAZFWD010000053.1, on the reverse strand, counting down.
CCAAGGCCTTAGTCGGCGCCATCAAGCGGTATCGCTACGGACAGGTGGATATTAAAATGGGTTTGATCATCGGGGCTTCGGCTGAAATCGGCGTTCAGGTGGGCATTCATGTTCAGAAGCTCATCTTAAACGCCTGGGGGGAAGCCGGTTCCAACCTGTATGTCAGCTTTGCCTTTGTGGCGATCCTGACCATCATCGGCGGGTTTGTCCTGCGCGATGCCATCAATATTAAGAAAAAAGGAGGGGAGGAGAAATCCACCCGCCTGGCCCAGTGGGTCCAGAGCATCAACCTCTGGCCCATGATCCATTTCAAAAAAAGCAATCTGACGATTTCCTTCTGGTTTACGGCCCCGCTCGGCTTTGCGACCGGCATGATGGCCGCCACCATTGCGGTGGGCGGATTCGTCGGGGTCCCGGGCATGATCTATATTCTGGGAATGGCCAGCATCATGGCTTCGGCCACCGAACTGGTCATTGCGTTTGTCATGGGGCTGGGCGGCACCCTGATCTGGGCCTATTACGGAATGGTTGATATTCGCCTCACCCTGATTATTCTGACCGGCTCGCTTTTCGGGGTCCAACTGGGAGCCATCGGGACCACCTTTGTCAAGGACTACATGATCAAGCTCGTCATGGCCACCATCATGCTGATCGTCGCTTTAAGCCGTGGCCTGGCCATGCCCGATTACCTGACCCAGCTTCACGTGCTATCGCTCGATGATCATCTCCTTGCCGTTCTCAACAAGGCCAGTTTTATCATTATGTGCGTGGCGCTTCTGATCGGAGCGGGAATCATTTTAAAAGCAATGGCCCAGGGAATGCTGCTGGAAAAAAGGGCGCTGCCGCAAAAAAAAGAAGGGGAATACGGACATGCCTAAACCGAAAATCCTGGCCGCGGTGGTGCATTCCGATACCGGCCGGCATGCAGGAAAAGAGGCGGTCCACCTTTCTCTCTCCATGCATGCCGACCTGATCATCGTGTCCGTGATTCCGGCCTATTACGGAAATATGTCGCTGCTTCACATTGAGGACCCGCAAAAGGCCCTTTCCGGCCCTCATGAAAAGGTCATCGCTGAAATCCAGGAAGAGGCTAAACGCGCGGGGGTGCCGGCCAAAACGCGGCTTGAACAGGGGGAACCCTATGAACGGATTGTGGATGCCGCGGATGTGGAAAAGGCCGACATGGTCGTCATCGGAAGCGGCCGCCGCAGCCTGATCGAGCGGTCGATTCTGGGAAGCACCGCGGCCAGGGTGATCGGTTACTGCAGCTGCGACGTCCTTGTCATACCGCCGGAAACAAGCATCGATTTTCGAAATATGCTCCTGGCGGTAGACGGATCACCCTGCAGCCGTAATGCGGCCCGCAGGGCCATCGCACTTGCCAAAGATTACGGCGGAAAGCTTACGGTCATAAACGTTCTGGATGTTCCCTCCGAGTATTATCTTCACGAAACCGCCATGAGCGAAATGCTCAAAAAATCAAAGGCGGAACTTGAAATCATTGCGAACTGGGCCGCGGAAAAAAACGTGACCCCTGACACCCTTGTTCTTCAGGGGGAAACCTATGAAATGATCGTCCAGACGGCCCGGGAACGCTTAAGCGACCTGATCGTGATCGGGTCTTACGGCCGCACCGGCATCCGCCGGCTGCTCATGGGAAGCGTGGTGGAACGGGTCCTGACCCACGCCCCCTGCCCGGTGCTGGTGGTGCATTGATTTGGCCGGGGATTACGTTCAACCAAGGAGCATCACAAATGAAAACGATCCTGCTTGTCATTGATGGAATGACCCCTCGTAGGGATATTTTTGATTACGCGCTGCAGTTCTGCCAGCGCGTTCGGGCGGAGTTAAGGGTTCTTCAGATCGTGAATATCCGTCATGAAACCCTGACCCGCCTTCGCCAAAAAGCCGGCTGGGCCAGGAACTACTTTGAAAGGACAATGATGGCTGCAAGCTTTGCCGAGGCCAATGCCCCGGAGTACGCCCAGTCGATTTTAAACCAGGCGCGGGAAAACACTCAAAAAATACTGCCTGAGATCAACGATGAAAAAAAAACAGGCCGATACGCCGTGATCGCCGGGGAGCTGGGCCAGGAAACCGTCGATTATGTGAAAAAACACCCGAATATCATTGTCGCCATCCTGGATGACGCAGACAGTCGGCGTTCCGCCACGGAGCAGAAAGGCCGTGAACCGGCATCAGCCGCCATCCACCGGCAGCTCCATATTCCGCTGGTGATAAAAAAAGCATAGGGATGATTTCCCGCCACGGCGCCACGGGCAAGCCGGTAAAACCGATACAACCATTCCCCTGTAAGGCAGGTCTTCTGGTTTGCAATTTCAGACAATAAGTCTGTCACCCTCCCTTTTTTTTCGCCCAACATTCCCGCCCATCACGGATTTTATGCCCCATCTTTTTGAAGAAAAATTGATGCGTAAATGATATGCTTAAAAAAATCGAAACCCGGCAGGCATAAACCGGAAAACGAATGGGCCGACCGCATGGCTTTCGCCCATGTCCGCCTAAAACATAGGAATCAAACCATGATCGACTTTACAGCCACCTACACCGACCAATACCAGCTCGCCATGGCCCAGGTTTATTTTTTGAAAGGGCGTCACGACTGCACGGCGGTGTTTGATTATTTTTTTCGCAAAACCCCCTTCAACGGCGGCTACACCGTGTTCGCCGGCCTTGAAGACCTGCTCGACATCCTTGAAACCCTTCGTTTTACCGAGAAGGATATCGCGTTTCTTCGAAAAATCGGCATGGACTCAAAATTTTTGGGTTATCTCGAAAATTTTCGATTTACAGGGACCGTGTTCAGTTCCCGGGAGGGAGACCTGGTGTTTCCCACCCGCCCGGTGTTAACCGTTGAAGCCGATATCATCCAAGCCCAGATCATCGAAACCCTTCTGCTCAACCTCCTTAATTTCCAGACCCTCATCGCCACCAAGGCAAGCCGCATGCGCCTGGTGGCGGGCGACCGCGCCCTGGTGGATTTCGGACTGCGCCGGGCCCACGGGCCCGGCGGCTATTACGCCAGCCGGGCTGCGATCATCGGCGGATTCAACGCCACCAGCAACGTTCGCACCGGACGGGATTACGGTATTCCCGTGTCGGGCACCATGGCCCACTCCTTTATTCAAAGCTATGATGATGAATTGACCGCGTTTCGCCATTTCGCCGAGGCCCGGCCCGATGACTGCGTGCTGCTGGTGGACACCTATAATACGCTGGCCTCCGGCATCCCCCATGCCATTATCGTCGGGCGTGAAATGAAGCAGCAGGGCCGGCGGCTCAAGGCCATTCGATTAGACAGCGGCGATCTGGCCTATCTTTCCAAGAAAGCCCGCCGCATGCTGGATGAGGCCGGGCTTCGGGAAGTGAAAATCGCCGTTTCCAACCAGCTCGACGAGTTTCTGATCAAAAGCCTTTTGGACCAGAAGGCGCCCATTGATCTGTTCGGCGTGGGCACGAACCTGGTCACGGGCCAGCCCGACGCGGCCCTGGACGGGGTTTACAAACTGGCCTACGCGAACGCCCAGCCTCGCATAAAATTATCGGAATCAATGGAAAAAATCACCCTGCCGGGCCGAAAGCAGGCTTTTCGACTGAGGCGCGAAGAGGATCTTGCCGGGGCCGACGTGGTGGCGCTTTCAAATGAAACGAACATCACCCTCATGCATCATCCCTTTGATCCCTTAAAGTCCCTTGCCATCGGCGAATACGATAAGGAACCGCTGCTGCACAAGGTCATGGAAAACGGGCGGCGGCTCGCGCCGCCGCTATCCGTTCATGAAATCACCGCCTACTCCCGGCAGCGGCTGAATGCCCTGCCCGATGAATACAAACGGTTTGAAAATCCGCACATTTATAAGATCGGCATCAGCGACCGGCTCAAAAAGGAGCGGGACCGGCTGATCCGTGCGCACAAAAAGCCGAAGCCCGGCAAGCCATTCGAATAATCCGATTCTCCTTTGCCGACGAATGGTCAAGAGAAAAAACGCATCCGGTGGACCGGCTCTCTATTCCCGAATAATCCCGAAAACCCGAATCTGAAGCTCCGGGCTGATGGAACTGGTGGTTTTCAGGATAATCCTGTCGCCGTATCGGCCGGGGTCGGGCTTGGTGTTGGCGATATGCAGGACAAAGCCACCGCCCGCTTGATCCGCGTTTTTCTCCAGCCGGAACGAAATGTTCGTGCCGTCCTGGGCCTTGGCGTCGGTGATGTCGAACCGGTTGATCGCAGGGGGGGTGATCCGTATTGAGGCATCAATCGATTCACCGGCCTTGCCCACCAACCGTGCGGCCTTCGGATCGATGTCCGCGGCCGCCATCACCTGGCCGGTGAGGGTGATGGGAATTTTGGGTTTTTCAGGATCGTTGGTGTATACAATGCCGGTCTGGATGATTTTTTCACCGGCGCTGCCGTGGGTTTTGATCCGCAACGTCACTTCGCCCTTCCCGCCGGGAGGGATGTCCCGCGAATACGAGACCGTCAGGCACCCTCAGCCGGTGTGAACATCAATGATGTTCAGTGGCGCCTCCCCCGTGTTGAAAATGGAAAAGCGGTGCTCCACCGCTGTTCCGGCGACAACCGGGGAAAACGCAAAGCGATCCTGCGCCACCCGCGCCTTTGGCAGCGGCCCGGCCGTTTCGGCCGCGGCGGCCCCGGAGATGATCAAAAAACACAGCACCCCCCAGATGCAGAATACTTTTCTATATCTCATGCCCACGCCTGTCGAACCCTAAGGGGTTACTCCTGACCCGCCTCCGCCGGTTCGAACGATCCCTCACCAGGCGAAGGATTCTTCTCACTGTTTTCTTCATCCGATTGCGCGCCCGCATCTTCAAGGGATTCGGTTTCGGCATCCGCCTGATCTTCAAAAATCAGCTTATACTCCGCATCCGCGAGAATGCTTCTGCAGTTTTCCGCATAGGCCGCATCCATGTCATCGGAGATGTTGGCCACCGCGTCCTCCTGGATTTCCCCGGCATCCAGCTGTTCGATGAGCGCCTCCCGTTCCTTTTCCCGCTGCTGGTAGAAAAACTTGATATCCTCGCGTTTTTCAGGGTCGATGTTTTCCTTGACCATCTCAATACTGGTGGTCGGATTCTCGATCTCAAACCCGAGTTCGATCTCATCCGAATCGCCCAAAACCGCGGGCGGCTCGGTCCGGGTCCCGCCGGTTTCCAGGGCCTCGAGAGAGCCGAAAATCGTGTTGATTTCCGCCTCGGTCAACAGCTCCTTGCATTTGGCGATGAACGCCTGCTGGCTTTTATTCAAGGCCTCCCGGGCCTGCTCCAGGGTCATTTCTCCGGAGTTGATCCGCTTGCCGATCGTATCCCGGTCCAGCACCATTTTCTTAAAATGGGAATCCACCTGTTCGAGCTTAAACCCCTGGACCTGTTTTGTCACCTCTTCCACGGGGATCTCCTGATTTAAGATAAACCCGTAACGCGGGGTCGCCTCCAGCAGCTCATCGATCAGGCCCTCGGCGGCTTCGGGCTTGACCTCAAACAGGGCCTCATACTCCCCGCTGGTCAACATGGCGGCAAAGGTGCTCTGGTGCCATTTCATCAAATCCGCCACGGCTTTGACAAAGGTCTCATGATCGATTTTCCCGGTGAGGTAGGCCCGGTTGAGCAGGTCTTTCATGTAAAGAAGCGATGTATGGTTTTGAATGATCGCCTCCTTTTTTTCAGGAGACAGGCTGCCCAGCACCCCGTTTACGCGATCCATCCATTCCACATGAATCACGCTGTTTTTAAAGGCATAGCGCTTTGCGATCAGCTCTTCCATGTCAATGCCCAGCAGCCCAAGAATGGTTTCAGGATAAAAAACATAGGGGTCGGCATCGGGCGGCGCGGCATTCGATGAAGCGCCGGGAACAGCGGTCGTCGTTGGGGAAAGGGCCGGTGCCGGTCCTTTTGTCAAATCCGTATTTGAAGGGCTTTTATGAGAAGTTGCCTTCTTGGACAGTTCAATACCCGATTTTACCATTTTCGGCTCCTCCCTGGAATACAGATAAATCCCCAGGACTGAAACAACCCCTAAAAACAATCCGATCAATACGATTTTATTCCGCATGCGCATCATCCTTGTTATAGTTTTGAAAGGGTATAAGAAAACGAAACCGTCAGGAACGCTGCTCTTCTTTGATCCGCCGATACGCGGTTTGACCTTGCTCGCCCGCCGAGTCCAGCTTCAGGTACAGGGTGTCATCGAAGATTCGGTAGTAAACCCTGTCGCTTTCACCGATCTTCTGGTTTCTGGCGCAGGCATCCCCCTTAACCGAGGTGACCGTATAGATGAAGGCATCGCCGGTAGCCGCATAGTCGCCGATGATCCGGCAGCCCGGCGCGTCCATTGTCAGGGTGCGCTCATCAAATATCAGTTTTACCGTAATCCCCGACACCGGCTGATCGCCGACGGCGGTCTGTTGCCAGGTGCCGATAAGATCCTGGAAGTTTTGCGAAGATCCTTTGGTTTTCGCCGAATCGGAATCCCCGCATGCCGCAATCCCCAGCAGCAGCGCCCAGGCCAAAAGCAGGGTAAAGCCCTTTTTCACCGAATAAAATTTCATAGCTGTGGTGATTATGCATTCTCCCCAATTGATTTTTTATTATTATAATCAAATGGTTTTGTCAACTATTCCGTGCATTAAAAACCCGCTGAAAAAGCCTGATCCATGGCCCTGGCTATAAAACATAAAAAGCCCCCCGCATAAATGCTCGCCATTTATACGAAGGGGCTTTATTGAATTTTAAATACGAAACAGCCGGGTATTTAAAGTAAAATTACCACCACAGCCAGCAGGCGGTCTTGCAGGCGGTCCATGACGACCATTCGCCGTAAGTGCCAAAGACCGGTCCGGTCAGCCAGTACCCGCCGACATTGCCACGGGCGATGGTTTTCCCGGAGGTATACAGCCCGCGGTTGGCCTCCTGATGGCAGACCCCCTGGACGGCATAAATAAACCGACAGCCCCAGTTGGTGGAGGTGCATTTGGCATCGCCGTAGTCGCCGTATCCGCCTGAATACGAAATATAGGAACCGCCGGATTCACCGCCGGTCCAGGACCAGCAGGAGCTGCTCGCGCAGTGATAGGTATGATCCGCCTGAATCCCCAGAATATTAAATATTCCGTATTTCTTGCCTTGCAGCCACGACGAGCCGAACGCCGGGGCGGATGCTAAGGCCACCACCACACCAAACACCGCCAGAATAATCAATGCTTTCTTCATTTCACCTTCTCCTTTTTTGGGGTTATAAATGTTATGTTTTTCAAAACAGGTTTTGCTTTTTCCACTGAACATCGGCGTCAAACGCCTCTTTTAAAAATAAACATTGTTTTGCCATCTGATTCATGTATACTCGGCCCCAGAATAAAAAACAATCAGGAAAAACCTGAAAATCAGGTTCGAAAAACCTGATTTTCATCCCAGATTCGAAATGAGGTCAAAGGGCAGTTAACAACAGTTCGATATTGCATTATATCTGTTTACAGAAAAACGGCTTTTTCCCATTTTCAACCTGAATACGCAAAAAAAAAGCCGGCGGCCATGGGGGCCGTCCGGCTTTTTGGGTTAAGGCGCTTTTGGCCCCTAAATATCAAAATAAAGCATGAATTCATGGGGATGCGGCCGCAGCTTCACGGCGTTGACCTCTTTTTCGGTCTTGTACGCGATCCACATGTCGATCACATCCTGAGTGAACACATCCCCCTTGAGCAGAAACGCTTGATCTTCCTTCAATGCCGCAAGGGCTTCTTCCAGCGAGCCGGGCGCAGAAGCGATTTCCGCCAGTTCCTCCGGCGGCAGGTCATAAATATTTTTATCCAACGGGTCCCCCGGATCAATCCTGTTTTCGATCCCGTCAATCACCGCCATCAGCATGGCGGAAAACGCAAGGTAGCCGTTGCAGGACGGGTCTGGGGTCCGGAATTCAATTCGTTTCGCCTTTGGGGACGATGAATACATGGGTATTCGAATCGCCGCGCTCCGGTTCCGGCTGGAGTAGGCCAGGTTGACCGGGGCTTCAAATCCGGGCACCAGTCGCTTATAAGAATTCGTAGTGGGGTTGGTGAAGGCGCAGAGCGCCTTGCAATGCTTGAGAATCCCACCGATGGCGTACAGGGCTTCCTGGGACACCCCGGCGTACTTGTCCCCGGCAAAAAGCGGCTGCCCCTTTTTCCAGATGCTGATATGGGTGTGCATGCCGGTTCCGTTGTCCTCAAACAGGGGCTTGGGCATGAAGGTCACGGTGTGGCCGTGACGGTAGGCCACATTCTTCAGCACGTACTTAAACCAGACCAGCTGATCCCCCATTTCGAGCAGGGATTTAAACCGCATATCGATTTCGGCCTGCCCGGCGGTGGCCACCTCATGGTGCTGGCATTCCACCTCGATACCGAGTTTCATAAGGGTCAGCATCATCTCCGAACGGATATCCTGGAACTTGTCCATGGGCGGCACCGGAAAATACCCTTCCTTATGCCTCGGTTTATACCCCAGGTTCGGCAGCTCGTCCCGGCCGCTGTTCCAGATCCCCTCTTCGGAATCAAGCATGTAAAACGCTTGATTTCTGCCGGATTCAAACCGGACGTCATCAAAAATAAAAAACTCGGCCTCCGGCCCGAAATACGCCGTATCCCCGATGCCGGTCTGGCTTAAAAAGGCTTCGGCCTTCTGCGCGATGTTACGCGGATCCCGGGTGTAGGCCTCCCGGGTGATGGGATCCGCGATGTTTCCAATCAGCACCAGGGTCGGCGCTTCAAAAAACGGATCGATTTTGGCCGTGGACGCATCCGGGATCACCAGCATGTCGCTGGCATGGATGGGCTGCCATCCTCGAATGCTGGATCCGTCAAACCCGAATCCGTCTTCAAAGCTGGATGCCTCCAGCTCCGAAACCGGTACTGAAAAATGCTGCCAGACCCCCGGAAAATCCATAAACCGAAGATCCACGACCTTGATGTCGTTTTCCTTGATCATTGCCATAACCTCTTTTGGGCCCATTTTCTCTCCTCCTTGTTGTTTCAAAATTTAGGGTAAACCCTGTTATCGCTCAAATCGCGTCTTTACCGGTTTCCCCGGTGCGCACCCGGACGGCCTGCTCCACCGGAAGCACGAAAATCTTTCCATCCCCGATCTTTCCGGTATTGGCCGCCTTTCGAATGGCGGCGATCACCTCCTCCACCCGGTCCGCGGCCACCACCATTTCGATTTTGATTTTTGGAATAAAATCAACTAGATACTCCGCGCCCCAGTAAATCTCCTTATGCCCTTTTTGACGTCCATACCCCTTGATCTCCATGACGCTCATGCCCTGCAGCCCGATGTCGCTGAGCGCCGCTTTCACCTCGTCCAGCTTGAATGGTTTGATAATCGCTTCGATCTTTTTCATATTCGATTTCCTCCTTTAAAAAAACGCCTCATCCGATCATTCTCGACACGCCATCATTTCTCGGACGATCAGATTTCAAACGCCCGTTCCCCGTGAATCGCGCTGTCCAGTCCCTGGATTTCGTTTTCCCGCTCCACACGCAGGCCGCCGGTGAGCAGCCGAGTGACATACACCACAACCAGTGTTCCCACCGCCGAGAACAAAGCGGTGGCGGCAATCGATACGGCCTGGATCATCAGCTGCTTCGGGTTGCCGTAGATCATGCCGGATGCGCTGCTGGTAATTGCGGGACAGGCGAACAGGCCGGTGGCCAGACCGCCCCAGATACCGCAGATGCCGTGCACGCCGAAAGCATCCAGGGAATCGTCATACCCCGCTTTCCGTTTCAGATGGGACACGCTGACATACCCCAGCCCTCCGGCAACCGCGCCGATGACGAGTGAGGCCTGCAGGTTGACGAACCCGGCGGCCGGGGTGATGGCCACCAGACCGGCCACGACCCCCGAGGCGATTCCCAGCAGGGTCGGCCGTTTTTTGGCATACCATTCAGCGAACATCCAGGAAAGCGCCGCCATGGCCGCTGAGGTGTTGGTTACGAG
>CAZFWD010000052.1:0-19337 GCA_964522535.1 uncultured Desulfonema sp. | reverse complement strand
GATGGCGCCGGTGGCGCCGATGACCATGGTTTTTCCCTTGAGCTTTTTTTTCTTGGTCATTTTGATCAGCCCCATGCGGCGGACCGCCTCGGCTGTGGCCCAGAGGGTCGCGGAGGCGCTGTAGCTGTTTCCGGTGGTAACCGGAATTTCGGAGAGCTTGGCCACGGTCACGCCGGCGTCCCCTATGGCCTTGGTCAGCGCCCCAAGTCCCAGGATCTGGGCCCCGAGGTTTTTGGCGATTTTTGCCGCCTTCAGCAGGCGGGTGTTGGTGAATTCAGGGCTGTGGGCCAGCATCTGCTGGGGGGTGGCGCCGATGGCGATCAGCCAGCCTTCCGCCTCTACCCCGGTCGGGGATTTTATTCCCGTCACCTTTGAATAGACAAACGGGGGGGAATAGGCCATCAGCTTTTCGACGGCGTCCATAGCGGCGTTTGAGGTTAGGCGGGAGATCAGGGCTATGGGTTTGAGTTTTTTCAAATAGTCCTGGGACAGGGGATGAACAACGAAGGCGAAGCGGTTGACGCGTTTTTTTACGCCGGAGGGATAAATGACCCGGGGATCCATGCGGAGATCGGATATGACTTCCAAAAGGTCGTCGCTGCTTAAGGTTTTCGGGGTTTTTCCCAGGGCGACCAGGATCAGGGCTTCAAGCACGGAAACCCCCACCACGCTTTGAAGCATTTTCGGGGTCGTGTCGATGATGGTGTCCACCCCCCGTTCCTTTAGAAACTGGATGCGGTCATCGTATGCCGTGGACGTGATCACGGTTTTTCCGCTGAGTTCCCTGACCCCGTAATCCCCGATGAATTTATAGAATTCATAGTAGGGGACGACGACGGTGTTTGCTTTTTGAATCGCCTGGCGGATAATAAAATTGTTGTAGGCCTTCAGCGGCATGGCCAGGTTGGAAAACCGCTTGCCCGGCACCCATTGAAGCACGCCGTGAATGCCCCGGGCATAGAGCTCAAGATCGCCGTATGCGTTGAGGAACTTGGGAATCCCGTGCTCCAGAATCGGGTCGCAGAAGATCAGGTTGCTGGTATATTCAGAAAGCCCCCGGGCCAGCGTGGAATTGATCATTCCCGAGAGGAAAAGCACCCGGCTGTTGTTGAAGTAGTTGTTGCCGAAGGTGTACTGGATATGCCGGATCGTCCATTCGTGCCCCACCTGGCGCAGGGCGTCTCCGGTGGTAAAGGGGGTGTTCAGCCGCTCCGCCAGCTGGTAAAGCCGTTTGGTTTGTTTTTCCATGATCCGTTTGGGACCGATGGTGTAGGGGAATTGAACATACCCGAGCCCGATGGCGTCCGCCTTGGTATCCCATTCCTGCAACAGTTCGGCGACCCTTTCGATGTTGCCGTCTGTTCCAAAACGCCGAACATGGAACTCCAGCCCCATGAAGTGGGGGTTAAAGCTGTAGTCGTTTTTGCTGGACCCCAGGCTGATATTGATGATGGTTTTCACGGGCGGCACTCCTTGTCATGCAATCTTCAACCGGTTGTCTTGCTCCGCAGATCCTTCGGTCGCATCGTTCCCGGAACACATTCCCCAATGACAGGCCAATGGGCCTGAAAGCGGATAGCTCTCTTATTCTCATGAATAAGGCGAAACTTGTCAAACACAAATATATCAAGGGGGATGTTAAGGTCCCGTCAGCCAGCAGGGAAGGGGTGTTTTTCGTTCGGCCGAATGATTACCTTCAGGGAATCCCCGGCTGCCTGCATGAGCGCAAACCCCTTGGCAATATCGGTCAGGGGCAGCCTGTGGGTGATCAGGGCATCCACCTGAATGACGCCTGTTTCGATCAGGCCCATGGCCTCGCGGATGTCGGGCGGGCCGCAGTAGTAGGAGGTGAGGATGCGGATTTCCCGGGTCCAGAATTTATTGATCGGAACCACCACCTTTTCATCAGGCCCGGGCACGGCAAAGAAAACCACGGCGCCGCCCTTGTCCACGCAGTTCCATGCCAGCTCCACCGCCGATACCGCAGCGGCGCAAAGGATCACCACATCAACTTTTTCATCGCCGGTATTCGTTTTGCAGTTTAGGCCTTGGGCGCGGCGGCAGGCATCGGCACCTATGTTTTTCGCAAACCCCAGCCTTTTTTCGTTGATGTCCACGGCAGTGACAAAACACCCCTTTGATTTGGCAAGCCGAACATGAAGCAGCCCGGAAACCCCGCAGCCGACCACCATGACGCTACGGCCTTTCTCCACCCCCGCAAGCCGTTGCGCCCGGACCACGCAGGCCAGGGGCTCGATAAAAGTCGCCTGGTCATAGGAGATGGCATTCGGAAGCAGGTAGAGCCCTTTTTCCACCAGGGCTTTGGGAACCAAAACATACTCTGAAAACCCGCCGGGAAGCCGTTCCTGGATTTCGGTGCAGACCGGAAAATAGCCGTTTCGACAGTAACGGCAGGTCATGCAGGACACCTTGGGCGCGGCAAACACCCGATCTTCGGGTTTAAACCCCTTGACCGATTCTCCGGTTTCAACCACCCGGCCGCCCACCTCATGCCCCAGCACCAGCGGCGCCCGGGGCAGCCGGTACCATTCCACGACATCGCTGCCGCAGATGCCGCAGGAAATCACCTGAATCAGCACTTCGCCCGGCCCGGGAACCGGCCGGGGCATCTCCTCGATGCGAATATCGGAGTTGTTGTACCAGACCGCGGCCTTCACTCTGGGTTCAGCCCTGATTTTTGAGGGTTTGATAGAGAGCGTAGGCCTTTTTTGGGGTCTCTCCGTCGTGAACCACCGCCCGAACCGCCTGGATCATGGCCACCGGCGCTTCGGCCTGGAAGATGTTGCGTCCCATATCCACCCCGCTCGCCCCCTCCTGAATCGCCCGGTAGGCCATCGTTAGGGCATCCGGCTCGGGAATTTTCTTGCCGCCGGCCATGACGATGGGAACCGGGCAGGAAGCGGTGACGGATTCAAACCCCTTTGCCACGTAGTAGGTTTTGATGTAATGGGCGCCTAGTTCGGCGCAGATTCGCGTGGCCAGCCGGAAATACCTCGCATCCCGGGCCATGTCCTTGCCCACCGCGGTCACGGCCAGGGTGGGAATCCCGTAGCGGGTGCCGGTATCCACCATCTTCGTCATGTTGATAATGGATTCCCGTTCATGCTCCCCGCCGATAAACACCTGAACCGCCATGGCGCAGACGTTTAAGCGGATGGCGTCCTCGATATCAACGGCGAGCTGTTCGTTGGAAAGCTCCTTGAGGATGCTGGTCCCTCCGGAAACCCTCAGAACGATGGACTGGGTCAATGAAGGCGGAACAATGCTTCTTAGGATTCCCCGTGTCAGCATCAGGGTATCGGCATGGGGGGCCAGCGGCAGGATGTTGATATCCACCCGCTCCAGTCCGGTGGTGGGGCCCTGAAAGTAGCCGTGATCAATGGCCAGCATCACCGTGCGCCCGGAGGCGGGGTTGAAAATCCGGGCCAGCCGGTTCTTCATTCCCCAGTCCAGGGCGTTTGACCCCTTGAGAAAGAAGGTTTCGCACTTCTGGGGAATATCGGCATGGTAGGCCTTGCCGTCTTTTAGGTCATCCATATCCGGCATGATGGATCCTCCTTGACGAATGATTTACCTGCCCGGCACAATAATCCGGGAATCATTTTTTTGTTTTTGCTGTGTGTGGATTTTTTTGATTCTTTCAATCACCTGGGCCAGGGCCGCTTCCATGGCCTGGGGAAATTCGTCCATTGCCGCATCAATGGTGCCGGCTTTCAAGGGGGCCTGAATCGGCAGCGGCCCTTCAGGGGTCATCAGCTGGGTGTGTCCGATGAAAATCGGGGTCCGTTGGGCATCCTCGGTTCCATCGATGTGGATGGGGACCAGCCTTCGAATGGAGGCCGCTTTAAGGTCCGTGATCGATTCTTCCCGGTAGAGGTTGTTACGGTCGACCGTAAAGTCGATGCCTTGCATTTTCTGATTGCCGTTCATGTGTTTTTCTCCATGGGTTCAGGTCCAGGACATGCGCCGATTGTAAAGCCCAGCGCCGGTCTGCGGCCAGGGTGTTGAAACCGGCCTTTGATTTAACCATTTTACATTCTTTACACGACATTTTTTTTATAAGCAATGGATGATTTTCCTTACAGGTAGGGTGAAAACAGCCAGGTCAGGGCGTCGCGGATTTTGACGATAAACGGCCGGTTTTCAATGTCTTTTATGGTGATCTGCCGGGAGTGGTTGATCCGCTCGCGAATATGCTGGGAAAGGGTCTGCGCCACCATCCGGTCATAGACCTCCACCGAAAGCTCGAAGTTCATGCGAAGGCTTCGCGGGTCGATGTTCGCGGATCCGATCTGGGCATACAGATCGTCCACCACCAGCAGCTTCGTATGAACAAACGGCGGGGGCTGGAAATACACCCTCACCCCCCAGTAGAGGAGTTCCCAGAGCAGGTTGTTGGTGGCCCATTGGATAAACGGCAGGTTGTTTTTGACCGGCAGAACCACGCTCACTTCGATGCCGCTTAAGGCCGCGGTCCGCAAGGCGGATATCATCTCGGTCGAGGGCAGAAAGTAAGGGGTCATGATCCGTATGCATTCCCGGGCCGAGGAGATGGCGCCGATCATGATCGCTGAAATTTTGTTGATGTCTTCATTGGGGCCGTCGATGATCGCCCTGCAGATGGCCTCTCCTGACGGTTTCGGCAGGAAGGGGGTCGGCTCGATCTGTTCACCGGAGCAGAACGCCCAATCTTCCAGAAAGGTCTGCTCCAGCTGCATGACGACGGGACCGGTAAGCTGAAAATGCATGTCCACCACCCGGAAGTGTTTTTTCCCGCTTTCCGCCATGTGATGGTCGCTGATGTTCATGCCTCCGGTATACCCGATTTGACCATCCACGATAAGGATTTTCCGGTGATTTCTCAAATTGATGTGGACGGCCGGCGGGATCAGCCTGGGCGGCATGAACCGGGCGATTCTCACCCCTTTCTGCTTCAGCTTTGTTCCGGCTCTGGGCAAGGAATAGAACTCGCCGACCCCGTCGATGATCACCCTGACTTCGACCCCCCGCCGGGCGGCATCGGCCAGTTCATTGATAAAACGATTCCCGGTTGGGCTGGTATCGAAGATGTAGGTGGTCAAAAACACCCGTTGCCGGGCGGATCGAATCGCTTCCAGCATGGCCGGGTATGCGGCCTCGCCGTTATGCAGCGCCTCGATCCGGTTTCCGTCCAGCAGGGGAAGACGGGTCACCTTGTCGGAAATTTTTGCGATCTGGGAGAAGGTTCGAGGAAGGTTCAGTTCTGTGGCGGGGATGGAAGCAAGGTGAGTGGCCTTTTCATAACCCTTCAGGAGGGCATGGACCGGGGGCCGCCGGTCTTCGAGCTTTTTCGCCCTTGTTTCAACCCGGTTGATTCCGAACAGAAAATAGAGTAGCGGTCCCACAAAGGGGAAGATGAGACAGACCGCAACCCAGCCGAGCGCGGACGGCGGGGTTCTTTTGTTGAGAAGCGCATGCCCGGCGGTTGTGACGGCCAGCAGGAGGCTTAAGGTGATGCTCGCCCAGTTAAGGAATTCCATTCGGTACCACCGATGGCGTTGCGATGAGGGTTGGAAAATTTAAATGTATACTTTTTTATACGACACAATACGCCCAAAAGCCAGCATAAAATCAGCGTTTTTTTATGGTAAGGTATGGCCTTGAATATGGATTTTTAAATCGAGCTGAAAAAATGCTTGACAAAAAAATTGTCGATAATTATTAGGTTAATAAAAAAAATATAGACATCCCTAATAAGGAAAAAACGTGGCGGCACGCAATGACCCAGATCTATCGGTAAAACCCCTGACCCCGGCCATGGAGGATTACCTGGAGGCGATTTTTGATCTGGATAAAGAGAAGAAGGTTGTCCGGGTCAAGGACATTGCCGGGCGGCTTGATGTCAAGATGCCCACGGTGACGAGCATGCTTAAAACATTGAGCAGGCGGGGCCTGGTGTATTACGAAAAATACGGGTATGTGGAACTGACCCGCGAAGGCCTGATGGTGGGACGGGAGATGCGGCGCCGCCATAAGATTCTGTTTCAGTTTTTGACCGATATTTTAAAGATCGACCCCCACACAGCGGATGAAGAAGCCTGCAAAATGGAGCATACCTTAAGCGAGGCCACCTTAAACAGCCTGGTCGACTTTATGGCGTTCATTCAGGAATGCCCGCGGGCAGGAGTGAGCTGGCTGAAGAATTTTGAAGAGTACCGCATTCACGGCTACAAGCCGGAAAGATGCAAGGCGCGGTCCGGGGTATTTGCCAATGAACTTAAACATCGCGCTATCCCCTCTGAACATGATCCTTCGGGAGGTCCTGATTGATAGCGATAAGAAGATGTTCTAAAAAATAAAAGTACCTGTTCTGCTGTCTTTGATCGCCGTCTGAAGGGCCGGTCATTTTTTTCGCCATAAAGTTAGAATAATAAAATAAAAAAAGGTATAGCTAAGAAAATGGATCTTGACACCCAGGAGCTGGTAAAGGCGGTAAACGAAAGCGTCAAGGAACTGCACCTTCGGATTGACAGATATTTTTGGATGGTGGCGGAAATTTTAAATGATCAGGCGGGTGGCCATAAACCACATTCAGATCTGGACTGTCTTCCATGGCAGGTTCGGGAGCGCAGGCTTACACGAGCCATTGAAGAGGCGATAGTGGTTTTGGAACAAAGCCGGAAATCATTTAAATCCAAGCAGCTGGAGGCGCTGCGCAAAAAACTGACTCAGGTTCTCATCGATAAGGGGTAAAAACGGTTTGGGATGCCTACGGTCTTCGGCCGATCAACGGCGCGAAGAAAGTGAAGGCGTAACAGGGATGCGGATAATGCGTCCGGTTGCGCCTTTTTTTATGCCACTCAATGAAAGGGAAAAAAACATGACACTGGATCAATTAAAACCGGGCGATCACGCCTGTGTCAAAAAGCTCTCCTGCCGGGACAGGCTGGGACAGCGGCTGATCGGCATGGGAATGTATCCGGGGATGTGCATTCGGGTTATTCGAAACGCGCCGCTTGAAGACCCCATGGAAATTGAAATGGATGGCTGTTTCATCAGCCTGAGGCATGAGGAAGCCCGGTTTGTGGAGGTCTGTTTCTGATGGAAAAGCAGAAAATAAGGGTTGCACTGGCCGGTCAGCCCAACTCCGGAAAATCAACCCTGTTTAACGCGGTTACCGGTGCCAATCAGTATGTGGCCAACTACCCGGGGGTCACGGTGGAGAAAAAAATCGGCTGGTATTCCGAAAACGGCCGTAAAGTGGAGGTGGTGGATCTGCCGGGAAGCTACAGCCTGACCACGTATTCCCCGGAGGAGCAGGTGACCAGGGATTTCATTTTGCATGAAAACCCCTCCGTGGTGGTCAATGTCATGGATGCCGCCAATCTTAAGCGTTGCCTTTTTCTAACCTTCCAGCTTCTCGAAATGAAAGCCCCCCTGGTGTTGAACCTGAACATGATCGATCTGGCCCAAAAGCGCGGCATTGCCATTGATACGGAGAAATTGTCAAAGCGGCTGGAAATCCCGGTGGTTTCCACCAACATGAGGCGTGGGTTCGGGAAAAAAGAGCTGCTGGCGGCCATTGAATCCGTCGCGGAGATTCGCGGACCGCGTAAAGGCGTGAACATTGATTACGGCGGAATGGAGCCGTTTTTTCGGAATATCGAAGACCGAATATCCGCCCAGACCCCGCATTCGCCCGTGAAATATCCGCCGCGGTGGCTGGCCATCAAGCTCATGGAGGGGGACAGCGAGGTTCGAAGGCTGGTCACGGAAACCTATCCGAAGGATAACGGATTTCTTACAGCGGTGGATCAGTGGAGGAGGGATTTCGAGTCCCGGCTTGAACAAGCGCCTGAGATTTATATCGCCAACCGCCGGTATCAGGCCGCGGGCCAAATCGCCAGGTCCTGCATGCGGTCAAAAACCAGGGACCGGCTTCCGCTTTCCGACCGGATCGACACCATCGTCTGCCACAGGCTGCTGGGGCCCATTATTCTGATAGGGGTCATCTGGCTGCTCTACTACCTTTCCATTGTGCAGGGGTATAAAATCACCGGTTACACCTGGCCGATTCTGGCCAAAATCCGGGACCTGGCTGAAGCGCTCACGCCCGCCCCGGGGTTTATCGAAATCCCCTTGATCCGGTCTTTTACCCTCTGGTTTGTGGACAGCCTCAATGCCCTGCTCAACTACATCCCCATATTTTTTATCCTGTTCGTCCTGATCGCCATACTGGAGGATTCCGGGTATATGCCCCGCATGGCCTTTATCATGGATCGCCTGTTTTCCCGCTTCGGCCTGCACGGCCAGTCCACCCTTCCCATGGTTCTCGGCGGCATCTATGTGGGCGGGTGCGCGGTGCCGGGGGTGATGTCCTGCAAGGGGATTGCCTGCGAGCGCTCCCGGCTGGCCACCATTCTGGTCGTTCCTCTTTTAAACTGCCTGGCCAAGGTGCCGCTCTATGTCCTGCTGATCAATATCTACTTTGCCGGCCACAAGGCCTGGGCCATGTTTTTTATCTCAACCATCAGCCTGCTTCTGGTCCTGCCGATTTCAAAAATCCTGACCCTGACGGTTTTGAGAAAAAAACCCACCACTCCGTTTGTCATGGAGATGCCCCCCTATCATCTGCCCACGATGCGAGGGGTTCTCACCCGGGCCCTGGAGCGGGTCTGGCTGTTTCTAAGAAAGATCACCACCATTGTTGCCGCGGTTGCCGTGGTCGTGTTTGTTCTGCTGCAGTTTCCGGGTCTGGGCGATGAGCGGATGGCCCATTACCAGAATGAAAAGCAAAAGGCGGTTTCAACGTTTCTGGAAAAGATCAAACAGACCTCCTCTGCCGGCATGATCCGACAAGACAACCTCATGGGGTTCATCAACTACTGGAATGATTACAAAAGCGCCAGGCTTGCCGGCGGCGGCGGACCGAAGGCAGCAGCCATTGACAAGGCCTACGAACGAAAAAATTCAGAATTTTTTAACATCGTCAAGGCCAAGGGGTCTGAGGAAAAAAGGGTGAATCGGGCAGCCAAGGAGCTGATCCGCAGCCGGAAGACCCTTCTTCTGGAAATGAAAGATGAGCGGATCAACAAAAGCCTTCTGGGGCGGTTGGGCAAGGTTCTGGAGCCGGCGACCCGGTATGCGGGGTTTAACTGGCGAATCAATGTGGCGCTTTTAAGCGCTTTGGCGGCCAAGGAAAGCAGTGTGGCCACATTAGGGGCGCTTTATGAATCGAACGCGAAAGGGGATACCCTGGAAAAACGCATGGCCGAAAAAGAGATCGGTTTCACACCGCTTCATGCGCTTTCCCTGATGCTTTTTATGGTGCTCTACCCGCCCTGCCTGGCGGCCGCCATCGCGGTGAAAATCCAGGCCGGTTCAACCCGGTGGATGCTGTTTTCCGTGGGCTACGCCATACTCCTGGGCCTGACCGTTTCGACCCTGGTTTTTTCCGGAGGCCGGGCCCTGGGGCTTACCGGTTTTGAAGCCATGTGGGTTTTTTACGGCCTGGCCCTGGTGCTGACCGTTGTCGTGGGGCTGGTCAAAAATCAGCCCGATTTTCATGTGAATCCATAACATTTAAGGAGGAAAAGCAAAATGAAAAGAAGGAGTTGGATGTCAACTGCGGTTTTTGTTTTAATCTTCGGCGCATGCGGCCTGGCCTCGGCGCACACGCCCATATGCGCCTGCTATGATGCCGGGGATGGAAGCATCGCCTGTGAAGGCGGATTTTCCGACGGTTCATCCGCAGCCGGGGTGGAGATGCGGGTGGTTGAGCAGGGGGGAAAGGTGCTCGTCAGCGGCAAAATGGATGAGCTCAGCGAGTTTACGTTTAAGAAACCCCAAGGCCCCTACACGGTCATCTTTGATGCCGGGCCTGGGCATCGGATTGAAATCAAGGCCAATGAAATTACCGAATAAAGGATGTACACGGTTATAACCACACAAAAACAAATCAAAAAGGGAGGCATCGTTATGAAAAAAATGATTGGATTGACGGTATTGATGGTGTTGGCGGTGGCGGGATCTGCAACGGCACATTTTCAGATGATATACACCCCGGAATCGGCCCTGGAAAAGCCCCAGTCCATTGTGCTTAAGCTTGTTTTCACCCATCCGTTTGAGGCCGGGCACACCATGGACATGGGTGTACCCGAACAGTTTTTTGTTGTCCGCAAGGGGCAGAAAAAGGACCTGAGGGACCGCTTAAAGCCCATCAAGTGGACCAGCCTCACCAACAGTGGCGCAGCCTATGAAACCTCTTACAAGCTGCGGGGCATGGGCGACCATGTGTTTTGCCTGGTGCCCGCTCCTTATTTTGAAAAAGAGGAGGACTGCTATATTCAACAGATCGCCAAAATGGTTGTCAACACGGCCGGGTTCCCCACGGACTGGGACACCGAGATGGGCCTTCCGGCCGAAATCGTCCCCCTGGACAAACCCTATGCCCTCTGGACCGGCAATGTGTTTCGCGGGATGGTGAAAAGCAGCGGAAAGCCTGTTTCTCATGCCCAGATCGAGGTGGAATACCTAAACCACCGGCCGCTTACGGCCGAAAACAGCTTTGCCAAAGAGGCCGAGGTGCAAGCCCCCCAGGACGCCTTTGTACCCCTGACCATTGGAGCCAATGGAAACGGCGAGTTTACCTTTGGCATTCCCAGGGCCGGATGGTGGGGGTTCTGCGCCCTGGGTGTGGGGCCGGCCATCGAGTATAAAGGTAAGGCCCTGTCCCAGGATGCCGTGATCTGGGTCCAGGCCCGGGACATGAGGTAAAATGAATCGATGATGCCGGCGGCAAAACGCTGCTTGGCGATTTTTAAATTCTTTAAGATTGGAAAGGATGAAGAGATGTACGGAAAAAAAGGAGTTGGATTCATGGCGGGGCTGATGCTGGTTTTTTTATTGCTCTGTCCCTTCAAGGCTTTCGCCCAGCAGGAGGTTGAGCAGGAAATCAAACAGCTCAAGGATCGGATCGAGCAGCTTGAGGAAAATGCCGCGCAAAATCAAAAAGAGACTGAAACACTTCAGGCCCTGAGAGAAAAATTTGCGCACCTTTCCATCGGCGGCGGAATCACCGGCATCGTTCAGAGCGCTGAAATGGACGAGGACTGGGAGGATAAGCACGCCGCAGACGGTTCCTACTCCGTCGATCTGGAGATCACGGTGGATCTGGATAAATGGGGAACCGGGTTTCTGCATCTGGAAACCGGAGACGGCGATAACGTCACCGATGA
Source organism: uncultured Desulfonema sp. (assembly GCA_964522535.1). Lineage (GTDB taxonomy): Bacteria > Desulfobacterota > Desulfobacteria > Desulfobacterales > Desulfosalsimonadaceae > DYLE01. The sequence goes on along the minus strand of CAZFWD010000052.1, from coordinate 8,100 downwards.
AATCGCCTGTCTTACCGGGAGCAACGCGGACGCAATCGGGGACAAGGAAAACGATGTTGAGATCTCCGAGGCCCTTTGGACTTTTGGTTTTCTTAATGACACCTTAAGCCTGACGGCCGGAAAGCTTGATCCGGTCACCCTGATGGATGACAACGCGGTGGCCAAGGATGAAACCACCCAGTTTATGGCCGATATCTTTGTGGACCAGTTGGCCATGGAGTGGCCGGATGACTATACTCCGGGCCTTCAGGTGGTTGTTGCGCCGTGTGCGCTTTTTGATTTGAAGATGGTTGCCCTTTCCGCGGATACGGACTGGGAGGATCTTTTTAATCATATGTTCTATGGTGCGGAAATCGCCGTTCATCCTGAGTTTTTCGGACTTTCCGGAAACTACCGGATCTACGGATGGGGAAATGACCGGCACCATGTGGAATGGGACGACGTGGAGGATCAAATCAATACCTATTCGGGTGGGGGGGAAGCGGCGTATTATGATGATAAAGACAACTACGGCATCGGCCTTTCCATTGATCAGCAGATCACCTCGGATGTCACCCTTTTTGCCCGGTACGGCTGGCAGAAGGATGATATCGCGGTTGCCGTAGCGGAAGAAGCCAATGAGGGCGACCGCGAAGGCGCGAAAATATTTGACGAAAACGGGGACCTGGTGTTTGAGCCCTATGGTGCCGTCGAACAGAGCTGGAGCCTGGGTCTGCAGGTTACCGGACAGCGCTGGTCAAGGCCGAACGATGTGTTCGGCGCGGCCATCGGTATGGCCATGATCAGTGATGACTATGCGGATTATCTGGAGAATTACGCCCATGACCAACTGGTTGATGGCGCAAAGGGGGACGCCGGGGATGAGCTTCATTTTGAGGCCTATTACAGCTTTTTCTTAAATGAGCACCTGGCCGTATCCCTTGATTTTCAGGTCATCGACAACCCCAGGGGGGATAAGGATGCCGATACCGTGTATATCGCCGGCATCAGAACACAGATCAGCTTCTAAAAAATCCTATTCATTCGGCCGCCGTGCCTCCTTCCGGGCCGCGGCCGGATGAAATAATGTCATGCTTTACGGGGGTTGATCGAGTAGGATCCCATGAACGGTTTCAAGCATTCGGCTCAGGGGGTAGGGTTTTTGAAGGAAATGAAAGTGCTGTTGCGCGATGGTGTCCGGATGCGTTTTTTCCTCGGAGTAGCCGCTGGAGAGGAGCACCTTGACCGCCGGTTTTCGACGAATGACTTGCCCGGCAAAATCAATGCCGTTGCCGTCGGGCAGGACCACGTCGCTGAACAGCAGTTCAAACCCCCATCCTTCGTCATCCATCACCGCCTCGGCTTCCGCAAGGGTCGATACCTCCCGGACGATATACCCGTTTTCGGTCAGGGCGGTTTTAACCACCTCGCGGACCTCCTTTTGGTCCTCGATCAACAGGATCCGCTGCTGCCGTCCGGCATAGATTTCGGGTTTTCGTTTTTCCTCTTTGCTCAGGTCGGCCGGTTTTTGATCCGCGGCATCCGGTAAAACCGGCAGGTAGATGTGGAATCGGGACCCCTGATTCGGCTCGCTGTAGACGTTGATCCAACCCTGATGCTGTTTGACCACCCCGTATACCATGGACAGCCCCAGGCCGGTGCCTTTGTCCGGCGCCTTGCTGGAAAAGAACGGGTCAAAAATCTTATCCACGGTCTCCGGGTCCATGCCGGAACCGGTGTCTTCAACGCTTAAGCAGACGAATTCTCCGCAAACCGCGTTTTTATGCTGCCTGGCCCAGGCCTGGTCGATCTTGACATTGGTGGTTTTCAGGTAGAGCTCCCCGCCGTCGGGCATGGCGTCTCTGGCATTGACCGCCAGGTTGATGATGATCTGTTCCATCTGCCCGAAGTCCGCACGGATTCGTTTCAGATTCGGGGTAAGCCGGGTGGTTAAGGTGATGTTTTCGCCGATCAGCCGTCTCAGCATCATTTCGATATTTGAAATCACCGCGTTTAAATCAATGGCGGTCATCTTGAGCCTCTGGACCCGGCCGAAGGCGAGCAGCTGGCGGGTGAGGGCCGCGGAGAGTTCCGCCGCGTGCTGGATATGCGCGATATGCTTTTTCAGGTTTTCGGGGATATCGTTTTTCATGTTGATCAGGTCCACCGAGCCCAGGATGGTCGTCAGGTAGTTGTTGAAGTCATGGGCCACGCCTCCGGCAAGGGTACCGATGGCTTCAAGCTTTTGGGCCTGAAGCAGCTGGGCCTGGGCCAGATCTTTTTCCTTTTCCGCCTTTTTCAGGTTCGTCACGTCGGTTAATATCCCCAAAAATCCCGCAAATTCCCCTTTTTCGTCGTAGACGGGGTTGGGGGATACGATGGTGGTAAAGGTTTTGCCGTTTTTTGCGATCCAGTCGATTTCAAAGACATGCCGTTCCAGATCGGTCCAGTGGGTCACCTCGTATTCCAGTTTTTGCTGGTTTTTTTCATCCAAAAAATCAATGGCCGGTCGGCCGATGAGTTGATCCGCGCGATAATGCGACATTCGGCACAGGGCCGGATTGACATAGGTGACATGAAGCTGGGGGTCGATAATCGCCAGGCCGTCATTCATGGTCTCCACCAGCCTCTGGTAGCGTTCCTGCTGTTCTTGGGCCTGTTTTTCCGCGGCACGGGTGGCCTCAAAGAGGATCGCGTTTTCCAGGCAGTTGGCGGCCTGGGTGGAGAGCAGCATGATCATTTCCGTGCCCTCCGGCGTAAACGCATTGGGGGTGAGGTTGTTTTCCAGATAGATCAGCCCGATGGTCCGCTGCTGTTGAATCAACGGAAGGCAGAGCAGCGATCGAACGCGTTTGTTTTGAATGTAGGGATCCTGGGCAAACTGGTCGCTGGTCTGCGCATCATCCAGAACCAAGGGGGTGCCTTTGCGTTTCACATAGTTGAGGATTCCGAGGCAGAGATCCGGGCATTGGTTCACCGGAAGGGCCTGCAGCACCTCGATCCCCTCCAGATTTGTGCGGGCCCTGGCCTCCACCACCAGCCAGCCGTCCCGGTTGAGAATCAGCAGGGCGGTTTCCGCTCCGGAATTCTCCATGATCACCCGCATCAGGATCACCAGGAGGCGGTCCAGTTGAATCTCGCTGGAAATGGCCTGGGACATCTTCATCAGGGCGGCGATATCCAGGCGGTCCATGCCCCTGGGCAGGGCAAAGGGAAGGGCTTGTATTTGGTTTTGCGCGGGTTCGCGCGTTTCGGGGAGCGGTTTCAAAAGCCGTTCATGTTTTTTCGCGAGCTGGCGCACTTTGGCGTGGGCGCCCCAGCGCCTGTAAAGTTCAACGGCCCTTGCCATATAAGACGCGGCAAAGTCTTCTATCCCCTGATCCGCATAGAAACCGGCCAGGTATTCACAGGCAAGCGCCGCATGCTGCATGTAGCCGGTCTTCTCGGCCGCTGAAACGGCTTTTTTGTAAAACGCGACGGCGTTTGTATCCTGGCCCTTGGCGCGGGCGGTTTCCGCTTTCACCAGAAGGTACATATGCCGAAAGTTCTCAGGGGCATGGTCCGCCCATTCTTTCAGCTTTTTCATTTGCTGCGCCACCTGCCGAAGGATTTTGGTTTTGCGCATTCGGCCGGCTCGGGCAAGGTAGCGGACGCGGGCCAGGGAAACATAAAAGAAGGCAAAGGCATAAAACAGAGAGCCGATTCTGCCCTCAATAATCCGCATCACCTTTTCGGCAAGGAAATAGGCTTTCTCGGTATTTTCAAAGACCAGGTGGATCAGCAGTTTGTTGACATAGAGATGCACCAGGGCGATCCGGTCCTTGGCCTGTTCATGAACCGGCAGCATGAGGGTTTCGTCATAGCTCTCTCCGATGAGCGTATCGAGGGTTTCGTTTTTGCCCGCAAGGTTTAAAACCGCCTGATGATCGATGCGGACCACATGCAGGTTGGATACCTGGCCGATTCGGCTTAACCGTTTGATGTATTCCTGCAATTGCGTATCCAGGGTGGGCAGCGGGGTTGCCGTCAGGTACCGGGCGTCCGCGGAAGCCATCAGGGAATGTCCGGCAAACTCGATATCCCCGTGCGCCATCCCCATATGAAAGGCCTCCATAAGCGGATCTAACGCCTTTGCGGCGTGTTCCTTCCAATGGCGAATAAAGGTGTTGATCACCATCAGGGTGCGGCCGCGGTATTTCTGGGGGGGGATTCGATCCATGAGTTCGGCGGCCATCTGTCCATAGGCGTAGCCGGTATCCATGTCGCCGAGGGTGCACAGGATAAATCCGTATCCGGCATAGATATAGGGGGCGTATTCGGTGTTGCCGTGTCTGGCAAAAGCGCGAACCAGGCGAAACGCGATGATGGGAAGGAGATTCGGAGCGGTCCAATAAGCCGTGGCGGTAATAACGGCCATGACGGCGATTCGGCGGGAGATGTCCGGATCCTCGGTCATGGGGAGTTTCAGAAAATCCTGGGGCTTTTTTCCCATGATGTAGAGCTTTGTTCGGATCAATTCGGCCAGGACATGCCGTTTGGCGGGTTTTTTCGGAAGGGTGACCCCCAGGAACCGCAAAACGGAAAGCCCGGAGCCAATCACCTCCTCGAGCCGGTTTTCGGCCATCAGGGTATGCAGCCGCGTGGTGTGGGCAAGGACCGGGTCATGAATGGTTTTCGCGTGGTCGAAAATTATCTCGGTCAGCCGCCGCATCTCTTCATAATCACCCACCAGGTAGGCGGCCTGGGAACAGCCGTTGTAAAGGGCGAGAGCCAGTTCGTAATCGGTTTTCCAGTAGGCCTCGGGGTCCGTTCTCTCGGCCGTTGCCGCCGTGATCAATGCGATGCCGGTATTAAAATAATAGAAGGCGGCTTCAAAAGCGCCTGAGCGCACGGCCTTTTCCCCGGCCCGGCAGTTCAATCGGGCGGCCTGCTTGAGTTCATCCACCGATGTGATCAGTTCCCGGGCGATATTGAATTGATTGACGATATCGGTGATATTTTCGTCCAGCCGCTCCTCGGGGGTATTTTCCAGCAGGTATTGGCCGATTCGATAATGGATTTGAACCCCTTCCGGCTCAGTCAGCAGCCCATAGACCCCTTCCCGAATCCGATCATGGGAAAACATGCCGGCGTTTCCCTTGAAGACGATCAGGCCTTCATCAATGGCGGGAGCGCATTGGGCATAGGTGGCGTCGATGCCGTTTCCGCGGATGACGGCCACGGATTCCAGGTTAAAGCGGTTCCCGTAACAGGCGCAGATTTTCAGGGCTTCCAGGGTGGCAGGGGGCATGGCGGAAATTCGAGCCGCCATGAAATCCATCACATTGTCGGTGGCTTGAATGTTCTCGATGCCTTCAAGATGGAAGCGCCAGCCGGATTCCGGATCCAGGATCAGGGCTTTTTTGTCATGAATGGCTTTTAAAAATTGCCGAATAAAAAACGGATTGCCGTTGGTCTTTCGGTGAACCAGATCGGATAGGGCGAACGCGGCGGGGCTGTCGCTTCGCAACAGGTCGGTAAGCATTTGATGGACGTTTGCCGCCGACAGCGGAGGCAGGGTGATGGTGTTGATCCTGGCCCCCTTTTTTTTAGCTTCGGAAAGGGTATGGAGCAGGGGATGGGCATCGTCCACCGCGTTGTCCCGAAAGGCGCCGATGATCAGCAGATATTGAATTTCCGGTTCCGTGGAAAGCATTTGAATCAGGTTCAGGCTGGCCGCATCCGCCCACTGCAGGTCGTCTGCGAAAATCACCATCGGATGCGTCTCGGTGGCGCAGACCTTGAGAAATTCCTTGAAGATATATGCGATTTGATGATGGGCGACGCCGCCGCTGATGGGTGCGAGGTTCGGCTGAGGGCCGATGATGTGTTTGAAATCGGAAACCAGATCGATGATGAGACGGCTGCCGGTTCCCATGGCCGAAAGGATATCGGTTTTCCAGGCATCAATCCGTTCGTCGGGTTCGCACAGCACCCTTCGCGCCAAGTCCTCGAGCGCCTGGATAATCAAAAAATAGGGAATGTCCTGTTTATACTGTTCAGCCTTGCCGGTGATAAAATAGGCCCGTCTGGCCACCACCGGTTTTTGAATTTCGTTGATCAGGGTGGACTTGCCGATGCCCGGCCGGCCCGCCACCATGAGCAGCTCATTTCCGCCGCCGGAGCACCGGTCAAAAGCGGCCATCAGGATTTCGATTTCCGTCTCCCGGCCGAACAGTTTTTCAGGGATATGCAGGCCCGAGGGGATGTCCCGGCGCCCCAGGTCAAATTGGCGGATTTCTCCCTTTGTTTTCAGCTGCTGGATACATTCCGCCAGATCGGCGGCAGCCCCGTAGGCGCTTTGATAGCGGTTTTCCGCGGTCTTGGTCAAAAGCCTCATGACGATATTCGAGACGGCATTCGGAACAACGGGGTTTTTTCTTTCCGGCGCGAGGGGCTGAAGGGCGATATGGGCATGAATGATTTCCATGGGATCATCGGATGCAAACGGCGGGCCGCCGGTGAGCAGCTCGTATAAAAGCACGCCCAGGGAATAAAGATCCGCCCGATGATCCACGGAGCAGTTCATTCGGCCGGTCTGTTCCGGGGCCATGTAGGGGAGATGGGATTGAATCACGTGGGGATCATAGATCTCCTCGTAAAGGCGGGTGATCAGATGGGTGGCGCCGAATCCGGTGAGTTTGATGCGATCCGGGGTTGCGTTGCAGCGCACGCTGTTCGGCGTGAGGGAGTGATGAAGGATGCCCCGGCCGTGAATATACCCCAAACTTCGGGCCAGGGTTTCGGCGAGTTCCAGAAACGTATCCATTTTGAGTTTGCCGGGCGGAAAGGCGGTGTAAAAGGGGCGGCTCGGAAACGCCTCGGTGACGACGGCGATGAAATTTTCGTATTCAAACACCTCATGAATACGAAGGATGTGCGGGTCTTCAAGGGCTTTAATTTTTTCGAACGCATACTTGGCGCGGGCGATTTCCGAAGGCAGGGCCCGGGAGGCGTCGATGAGCTGAAGGATGACCGTATCGGTTTCGCCGGTTTTGCGCGCTCGGTAAAAGGTCGATCGAAACCCCTCGTCGATCTCTTCAATCAGGTTGTAATCCCCGATGGATTGCATAAGCGGTGCTGCCGATGAATGGGTTGCGGGCTTGCGGGCCATTTTTATACGATCTCAAATAGAAGATCCGGGTTTTTCGGGGACGCTTTTAATCCTATGAACATACTCAATGTTTTTCTTTTTAAAGTCAAGTTTTGCGTACGGAACGGGTTTAGGGGGCTTTTAAAAGGCGTTTTTCCTGTTGACATATTTGGCCTCCTATCCCTATGTTGAGGCCAGGATGGAGGCGCTTTGGCATGGCGGCACGCAGGCTTTTTCATAACATGATGCTCTTTGACGGCATTTCCGATGTCCTTTTAAAAAATAGGATCATCGTCACCGCCGGGGACCGCATCGCACATATCGATGACGTCGGCGCCTTGGACCGCTACGGGGATTGCGAGAGAATCGATCTTTCGGGAAAAACCCTGCTTCCTGGATTCATCGACGCCCACCTGCACATCAGTGTTCCGTTCATTATGGAAAAAACCCTTTTGGGACTGCTTCAGATGAACCGCCAGCTTGCCAAAAATTTTGCAAGCTGCGTCAAGTACGGCGTGACCACCGTGCGGGACGTGGGCGCCTTTCCAAAAAAAATTTTAACCTGGCGGAAGCGGATTGAAAGGGGGGGGGCCATCGGCCCGCGGATTTTAAGCTGCCTTTCTTTTATCACCTGCCCCAAAGGCGTGCCTGAAATGGCGCCCCGCTTGAACCCCATCGAAGCCCTGATTGCCGGCGGGCAGTTTGTCGAGCGGATCCGTACGCCGAAGGAGGCCGTGGCCGCGGCAAACCGTCTTGTGGACATGGGCGCGGATCTGCTCAAGACCCAGTACACGGCGAATTCCTTTGTTTTTCACGGCAAACTGCCCAACCTTTCCGACGCCTGTTTTGAGGCGATTGTGGAAGTGGGGCGAAGGCGGGGGGTGAAGGTGGCCATGCACCATTTCGAGCGGGAGGGGTTTGCCAAAGGCGTTGCGGCGGGGGTTGATACCCTTGAGCACCGCGCCCCCGATGCGCTGCGGGGAGGGGGC
>CAZFWD010000051.1:0-29177 GCA_964522535.1 uncultured Desulfonema sp. | reverse complement strand
GCAGGCGATGATCATGCCGGATTAGGCTTTCGGCCCGAATTTGGGGACGTATATCATATTATCAGTTGGCAGTGGGCATTTCGTATGATAGGTATGCGTCATGCCGCCTCAGTCAAGAATAGATGCGCCGGGTGCGTTGCACCTTATGATTACCAAAGGAATAAAACTTATAATCAGATATACGTCCCTCATTTTCCCTTTATTCATGCACCCCATGTCCCATGTCCTACCAACCCTCCCCCCTTCATCAACCCCAGCAAGGCGATTATTCAAATGCGATCGCTTTCTGAAGAACGGTTATCAGCGGCGGGAGATCGTCTGTGACGGTGTCCCAGACACGATCCAGATCAATATCAAAATAGGCATGAATCAGACGATTCCTCATGGAGATGATGTCACCCCAAGGCACTTGGGGATATTTTCCCCTGACTTCCTCTGAAACCCTCGAGGCTGCCTCGCCGATAAGCTCCATGGATTTGACGATGGACAGCATCAGCATGCGATCATGATCCAGATCCGGTCTTGTTCGCCCCTGGGCAAAAGAAACCACTTCTTGAGCGGCATCCAGCATATGGCGGATACGGATTAGATCATCCTTTCGCATAGGCGACCTCGGCGTTGTCAAAAACCTCCTGCCTGAAATAGCGGCTTAAATCAAACCGCGTCCGCAGATCGACTTTCCGGCCCAGAATATGCGAAAGTTCATTTTCCAGGCGGGCCATTTTAAGAAGACCCACCCTGGCGTCCGGTTCAAATTCCACCAGAATATCTATATCGCTGTCAGGGCCGAAGTCATTCCGCAGGACCGATCCATAAAAGGCAAGCCGAACGATGTGATGGGCTTCACAAAATTTTTTCAACGCTTCCCCTGGTATGTGGATGACTGCTCTTTGTCCCAATTTTTTAACCCCTTGCGATCGTGATGATTTTTATAATATACGCGAACCGAGTTGAGGCCGCAATATTTTTGTCGAAAAGTGTAATTGCGGACACATATTTTTTCGTTTTTCAAAAGCGTAGGAAATTCGGGTCAGCATACGAATTTCGGGGCTCAGGCTTTTTTTTGCCGGAACCCGCACGAAAAGATTGTGGCAGGCGATGATCATGCCGGATTAGGCTTTCGGGGGTGAAAGATGACTTTATTCATGATTGTCCTCGTTGCGTCCAAAAATTTTGTAGGGATTTCCCTACAAAACAATCAGCTTTTTATTGATAGACAAACGATGATAAATAGGCTATGCTTACAAAAATTTTTATGGTTTTATAGGTGACGCGATACCCGCTTGCCTGAACCCTTTCGATTCTGAGGGCGTCGCATTTATAAATGACCGCCACTGTTTGTATAAAAGGTAAAACGCCAAACCATGATCATCAAGAAAGGAGTATTTAATGAAAAACAAAATTCAAAACAAAAAAGGGTTTTTCAAACAAGGTTTGATGCTGGTGGTGATGGCGGTTTTTTTATTGCCGTTGAACGGGTATGCAGAAGATTACTATTGGATCGATTCGGATGATTTTGACCAAAGTCCGCTGATATGGGATTTGACCGGCAGCTATTCCCACGAGTTATTAGGCTGTGAACTGACATTTGATCTGTCCCAGGATGTAAAGGGAAAGCTTAGCGGAAATGAGCATGTTGTTGGTATTGGATCCCTTGAAGGGCATCCAGTGGAAATGAATTGTGATTTGAGCATCAAAGGGTCGATCAAACAAAAAAACGGGGCGGCCTCGGTAAAAATAACTACAAAGATCAGCGGCACGGCGGATGTCCCGGATATGGATATCTACGGCGCAAAAATTTCAGGAACAAAAAAGATATCCGCAACGATAAATCCTTATAGTCAAACCCTAATCGGAACGGTTCAAGAGAAAATCAGTATAAAAGGGTTTCCTTCCATAAAAAAGACGGGCGATTTCATTACGGAACTTCCTGAGGGTATGGACGGATCATGGTCCCTTGAAATCGTTGCCGATGCCGGCGATGGATCATTGTGGCTTTCAAACGGCGACCTACTTGGGTTTTCCGCCCAGGGAAAGTATAACGCCAAGAGCGATGAAACCAAATTCACTCTCAAGGGGACCGGCAACGCCAGCGGCTGCAAGCTTTCACCGGTGATCCATGAATCGACAGGGGGGGTCACCTCGATAAAAGGAAAAGTGCTGGGGCAAAATATAATCGGAAGCGGCGGCGGATCTTCTGGTTCAGATAAATTGTTTTCTCTTCTCCCTTCAGATTATTACCAACCCGGATACAAAGAGACGTATAAGGTCACGGGATCTGATACGGGCGGCGGGAAATTCGATGGGGACGTTTTTTATAAAACAAAAGCTACGGTCGTCTTGGAATCGACCATCGTCACTCCCGTTGACTCGTTATTCAATTTAAAAAATACCGTCAGGGATGTTTTTATTAGCTCTTACGTAACACAATATTTTGACGAAAATAAAACGCCGGTGATGATGGTGAGTAACACCACGGGCGTGACATACACGCCGGTCAGCATATCTTTGCTTCCGGACGAGGAAGAAATTGGGGGTTTTGGGCCACTGACAACATGGAATGGGGACGACGGCACAACAATGACCGGGAATTGGTCGTTGGAAAAAAATGACGGATCAGAGAGTTTGGCGGATTTCGTGTCTATGGTAACATCGAAAGACGATACGGGTAAAATTATAGTATATCAGGAACTTGTTAGAACTATTGATAAAAATGGTGTTCCGAAAGGTGTGACTATAAAATGGCATTACCCGGACACAGGAATTACCGTCAATTTATCTCTGGAAAAAATCGAATAGCCTTACACGGAAAATTCGATGGACAGGGGGATGCCCTTTACATTTTCACATTTACCACCCACAGCGTCCCCGATTGCGCTGTTTTTGATTAAATACCACAAATCAGGATCTGATTTCAACGCTCCTTTAAGGAGCCTTCGGGCGTGGAGCTTATCATCACCGGACGCGGGGTGTCCGACGCGGTGATGCAAAAGGCGGACCTAGTGACCGAGATGAAGGAGATTCGGCATTACTACCAAAAAAAGTTTTGTGAAATAATTCAACGACTTATATCATATTATCAGTTGACAGGAGGCATTTCGGATAGGTATGCGTCATGCCGTATCAGTCAGGAATAGATGCGCCGGGTGCGTTTCACCAAGAATTGCCAAAGGAATAAAACTTATAATCAGATATACGTCCCTCATCTTCCCTGGTATGCCTTTTTTCGATCATCGATCGTTAGGATGTAAATAATTTGCTCCTTTTGATCGACAATATAGAAAAGCCTGAACCTGCCAATGCGATAACGCCATGTCTCCGGCGTGTATTCCTTGAGTTTCTTAATATTGTTACCCCAGAAAGGCTCTTTTTTTATCTGAGGGTAAACAAAAGAATCAAGTTTCCTTCTCAAGAAATCAATGTCGGGCTCAGGCATTTTTTTGAGCTTCTTGAGGAACTCATCCGTTTCAAATACGCGAAATTCAGACAAACCGCCCTCGTTTGGCTTTCGCATCTCGAAGGCCTTGTTTGATGCTGTTGTTCAGACTCGTGTTGTTCTGAATTTCTTCCATCTCAAATTCATCGACGTATTCGAGTTCTTCCACAAAACGAAGCGCAGCGGTTTCAATAAAATTCGAAAGGGGACGATTGTCATATTCTGCTAAGCTCTTAAACCTGTTGTAGACCTTGTCATTAAGTCTTAACGTTACAATTTTGGCCATGATTCCCTCCTGGATTATGTATCTAATGCCTATGATGAGAATACATAAGAATACATAGCCATGCAAGTGCTTTTATACGCCCCTCCCTTGTCATCTCTCCGGACATATTATCCTTACTGTGGGGAAGTAAGTCCTGTATCTCCCCTCATCCCTGGTGATCAAATCCATGCCAAGTACAGCGGCGTGTGCTCCGATATAGAAGTCCGGTAAGGGTGACCGTTTCGTACCCTTGTCCCTTCTGTAACGAAAATAGGCTTTTCCGGCTAAGAATAGAGCTTCTTTGGGAATTTCCAACAACTGAAATCCGCCACTATGAAGGGCTGATTCCAATTTTTCGATTTTTTCAAAAGCAATCGATACTTCCGTATAGACGATCTGATTGATGTAAAGTGTTGAACTTTGGTTGGCATCGGCCAGAGCGGTTTCCGACCAGTCAGCCCAATTCGGGTCATCCAGCAGGATATCTAAAATGACATTCGAATCCACGAGAACGCCATTCATTTTTCCGTCCTCGTTAGCGCCATGATTTCCTCTGTAGTCATTTTGATGGTTGCCAAACCACGGAGTTTTGCAAACTTCCGTTTGGCTGCCTTCTTCTCTTTTAGCTTTACCAAAAAGACGCGCCCTTTCTCCTCGATGAAATCAACCTCTGTTGCGGGTGTTATCCCCAGTTTTTCGCGAATGTTTTGAGGGATTGTGACCTGACCTTTTGTGGTTACTCTCATAATTTAGCCTCCGGTAATGTATTACTGGTAATAGTAATACCAAGGTCGGGGGCTGTCAACGAAATTGCGGCATCATCGAACGCCGCCCTTAACCCGATGGCTTTGGTCGAGTAGGCCACAGGAAAATTCAGAGGAAAATTCAGGGACGTATATCATATTATTAGTTCACGGGTGGCACTTCGCAGGGTAGGTATGCGTCATGCCGCGTCAGTCAGGAATAGAGGCGCCGGGTGCGTTGGACCATATGATTACCAAAGGAGTAAAACTTATAATCAGATATACGTCCCTCATCTTCCTTCTCATCTTCCTTCTCAAACTCAATTTTTTGTCCGTCAATCGGACTGTGAACGCCGCCTCGTTTTCGGCTGAGGCTTTCGGCGCGGCGTGCGGTTATTCCGCCGGTTTTTTTCGGTTGACCTGGGTCATGACCAGCCGGAACCCGATGTAATCGGCTTTAAATTCCTGGTTTACGCTTGCCCGGTAGGTGCATCGGGTTTCGTGGGGGGAGTTGCTCCAGCTTCCGCCTCGAATCACCTTTTTATTTCCGTCTTCCGTGATCAGGGGATTTTTAGGCGCATGTTTCTGATACGCCGACTCGCTGTAGGTGTCCTGGCACCATTCATACACATTGCCGCTCATGTCGTAAAGGCCCAGTCCGTTGTGCTTTTTTTTCCCCACCGGCCGAGTGGTCATGCCGCTGTTTTTTGAGTACCAGGCCAGCTCGTCCAGCGGGTCGCCGCCCGCGTACTTTTGGGGCTTTCCGCATGCCCTGGCCGCGTATTCCCATTCCGCTTCCGAGGGAAGCCGGAAGTGGTATTTGCCCTTGTTTGCGGATATCAATCGCGCAATGAACTCCTGGGCGTCATTCCAGGAAACCTGTTCCACCGGATGGTGTTTTCCCAGCCTGAACCGGGAAGGGTTGTGGGGCTTGATTTTTCTTAAAATGGGAGGGGTCATCACCGTTATCCACTGCCCCTGGGTGACCGGGTATCTGCCCATCCAGAAACCGTCCAGATGGACCTCGTGTTCGGGGAATTCGTCCTTGTTGCCCTCCTTGTCCAAAGCGCTGCATCCCATGTTAAAGCTGCCGGAAGGCACCCAGACGAACAGCATGTCGGTGATCGGCTCCTTCCATGTATCGCCCGCCATATGCCTCTCCCCCGGCGCTCGAGGATCGTCGGCCGCCTCTTCTATTCGAATCGGCGAATGCAGGTTTTTCTCCGTGTCGGGCGCATAACCGCCGGTGCTTTTGGCGGAAAGAAGCGGCAGAAGCGATAGGTCGACCGGCTCCTTGTGGGCGCTGTCCAGTTCCTGAAGGATTTCGGAAAAATCCGCAAACCGCTGCTCGGGCGAAAAGTGAAGGCATTTTTCAATCAACCCCTGGATTTTATAAGGCATGTCGGTTCGGTTGAACAAAAGCCCGCGGTCCCGAATCAACCGGAACCTTTCGGTGAAATCCTTGTTTTCATAGGGGAGTTTGCCGCACCAGATAAAGTAGGTCACAAACCCGTAGGCGTAAATCAGGCTGGCAAGGCCCGCCGCTTGGCCCTCGATGATGACCTCCGGGGCCGACCAGTTGGGGGTGAACTGGGCGTGGGCGGTGGTGGATATGCTGCTCAACCGTTGAAGCCCGCCGAGGTCCCCGATCAGCAGTCGGCCGTTTCGGTTGATCAGCAGGTTGGAGGGTTTTAAGTCTTTTACCACAAAGGCGTCGGTGGCTCGGCTGGAAAGCCGGTCGAGGATTTGCGCCAGTTCATGCATCAGTCCCCGTGAAAGCGGCGGCGGAAGCGGGTAGTTATCCAGGACGATATCCAGCAGGTTTCCCGGGCAGTACTCCATCAGGATGATGAGGTAGGCCCTGGCCTCCCGGCTGGAGACCTTTTTGTCCACCAGATGAAAATCGTGAATTTCAACAACCCCGTTGCCCTTGATTTTGCCGTAATACTCCTGAACCGCGTGAAAATCGTGGGATATCTTGGAGTCCAGTTCCTTTTGAGTCCGGTAGGACAGGGACCGCTCGACCATGATCGGCACCACCTTTACGGCCCGCTGTTTCAGGTTGTCCCGCACATGGTAAACGGTTCCGTAAACCCCTTCTCCGATTTTTCGAATCACCTCGTAGGTTGGAAGGCATTTTTTTATAATTTCTTCCATTTAAACCTGACCCTTCCCCCTCAGCGGATTTCAGCGATGATAAAGCTGGTGTTGTCCACCGGCTGCTGTGACTGGATGGTTTGAAGCAGAGCCGCTCCGTTTTCCACCGGGCTTGGCGACAGGCGGCCAAGCAGCGCCGGGGCCGTCATCAGGTCGCTCAAGCCGTCGGAGCACAACAGGTAGCATGCGCCCGGGGATACGGTTTCATGTTGAATATGCACCCGGTTTTCCCGCCAGGCGTCGGTAAACGCAGGTCCGATGCCGAACTCGATAAAATTTTTCAAGGGATGCCGAGGGGCGGTGTCCTGCTGAATCAGCGCCTTGTCCACCAGCCCCTGCACCAGGGAGTGGTCATGGGAAAGGCACGCGATCTGGTCGCGGGTGATCTTGTAAACCCGGCTGTCCCCGGCATTGAAGGCCACCGCCCGGTCCCCCACGGCAATCCATCCGGCGACCGTGGTTCCGCAGTCTTCTGAAAGCTGATGCTGGGCCGATTCCTGGATTTTCATCAAGACCTCATCCACGGCATCGAGGGTAAAGGATTCATCAAGGAAGCGCCGCTGCATCTCTTCGCACACAAACCGGCTGGCCGCCTCGCCGTCGGCATGCCCGCCCATGCCGTCGCATACGGCCAGCAGAAGCCGATCGGCGCCGATCTCTCTTTTTTCCTCCAGCCAATCCGCCTGATACACTCGAACCCCGTTGAGGATGCAGTCCTCCTGCCGGGAACGGGGCCCCTTCATCATGGCTGAAAACACGCTGCATTTCATGGGCTTGCTTCCGTCATGCCGGGCATTCGCCTGGTTTGGCAAACAACGATGGCACCCTAATGAATGGTTGATATCCTGCCAGAACCATCGAAAATATTCAACCGGGTTTTTCGGTTATGAAAACAGTTTTAACTGGACCTGCACCGGTTTTTTCGGCAGCGGTTTTTTTTCCTGTTCAAGCAGCCGGTCTTCGATGTCTGCAAGAAACGGGGAGATTTGGCGTTTTTCCGTTTTACCGTAGAGGGTGCGACGGTTCGCCCGGGTCAGAAAGAGATGATCCTTGGCCCGGGTCATGGCGACGTAGAACAGCCGCCGCTCCTCATCGAGGTCGAAGGGCTCGCCTTTTTTTCGAATAAACGGAATCAATCCGTTTTCACAACCGGCGATGAAAACCACCGAAAACTCGAGCCCCTTTGCGGCATGCAGGGTCAGCAGGGCGACCTTCTGGCTGTTGATCTCAAAGGCATCGGGATCGCCGTTTAAGGCGGCGGTTTCAAGAAACCCTTCCGCGTCCTCGTCGAAGGGTTCGGCGATCTCCAGAATCCGGTCAAGGGCTTCACGGGTGTCTGGGGCCGAGCCGGCAGCCTGCTGGATTTCCGGCTGTTCCCAAAGCCTTATCAGTCCCTCCTTTACGGCGGATCCTGAAATTTTCCGCGCGTATTCAAAAAGCCGGCCGGCGATGTGCTTAAACCGCTGCCATTGGGGATTGCTCACAAAAAGCGGTAAAGGCGTCTCGCATGAGGCCATCAGGCGGGTGAGGGAATACCCGCTGTCGTATCCCCACGCCTTGAGCGCCGCCATTTCATCGGGTGTCAGGCGGTCCGGGATCATCGCGTTGACCCGCTCCAAATCCAGGTAGGCACCGTATCCCTTGATGATTTTAAACAGGGAGATAAGTTCCAGTATCCCCTTGCGGCAAAACAGGTTCTCTTTGTTGACCATCTGATACGGAATGCCGGCCTTGGAAAAAGCTTCCGCGATGATTTTTCCCTGGGCGCGGGTGCGGTAGAGCACGGCGAAATCTGAAAAGGCCCGGTCGCTCTCGTGCCGGGCGTTTTTGTTTTTATCGAAATCGTCAAAATCAAACCCGGTCCCCCCCACCATCTCTTCGATGGTTTTGCCGATCTGAACCGCCTCGGCCCTTTCCGTTTCCGCTTCAAAGAGGCCGACATGGCGCGATCCGATGATTCCCGAATGCAGCGGCGCGGAGGTGCTGTTTAAGCTGTGGTGCGCCATGACCTGGCGGGAGGCCGACAGCACAGTTTCAACTGACCGGTAGTTCTGGGACAGGGTGATGCGCACCGGGTTTTCAAAGTCGGCACAAAACCGGTTGAAGTACGACACATCGCTGCCGCGAAACCCGTAGATGGACTGGTCCGGATCCCCGATGGCAAAGATATGCGACCCCGGATCGGTCATGGCCCGAATGATACGGTACTGGCCGTGATTCAGGTCCTGGTATTCATCGATAAAAAGGTAGTGATACCGCTCTCTGCATCGGGCCTGCACCGTCGAATCGGTTTCCAGGTATTTGACGGTTTTTAGAATCAGGTCCTCATAGTCAACCAGGTGCTGGGCCTCAAGCATGCGCTGGTAGGATCGGTAAGCCGCGCGCAGGTCCTGTTCGTCCATGCCCTTGCAGACCCCCGACAGATCGTCTTCGAAAGAAAGAACCCGCTGCTTGGCCGCTACGATACGGTCTGAAACCGCCTCTGCATTCAGTTTAGACCGAATCCCGGTCTGCGTCAGTGCGTGAACCGCCTCTTTGATCAGGCTGCTACGGTCGTAATCGTCGATTACCGCGTGCTTTTCATTCGGCGCGATCTGTTTCAACAAATCAAAGCAGAAGGAATGAAAGGTAGCGGTCTGGGGAAGCTCGGCTCCCTCACCCAGCATATTGCAAAGCCGCTGGCGCATCTCCGCCGCGGCCTTGTGGGTGAAGGTCACCCCTAAAATGTTTTGCGGAGAGACCCCTTTATGTCGAATAAGATGCGCGATCCGGCAGGTCAGGGTGAGGGTTTTGCCGGTGCCCGGCCCTGCGACAATCAGCATCGGGCCGCCCTCATGGGTGACCGCCCGGCGCTGCTCGTCGTTTAAGCCCGACAGGATGTCCGAGAGGTCTTTTTCAGCCCCGTTTTTTGAGCGGTCCAAGGGTTTTTCAGGTTTTGCGTGAGATTCTGTTTTTTTATGTTCTACGGCCGCATGGGGGGCTTGGCGCGTTTTCGGTTTTTCCGGTTTGGCATTCGGCGGCGGGATATGAAACAGGGTTTTCTGCCCGAAAAGCCCGTCGGTTTCATCCTGGTTAAATAAGGTGATGCGGCCGTATTCCCCGTCATAGCCCGGTGAGATGTGCACCCGGCCCTCGCGCATGCGTTTCACCGCTTCGGCAAGCTGGGAAAGCCCCACCTGCGCAATGGCTTCCACGGGCGTGGTGTGCAGAATTTCAAGCTCCGGCCCCAGGGTGCTGACGGCCTGGGTGTAAAGCTCATTCACTTTTTTGGTTGCCGGGCCGGCGCGAAGAATCTCCCCGATCATCTCCGCAAGGGGGATGATGCGGTAATAGGGATGGGTTTTTTCCGGTTTTTCGCCCTCCGGCCGAGTGGCCAGGTCTTCCACCCGGTGAAGCACCCCCAGGGTCAGGGGCTGGCCGCATACCGGGCATATGCCGTGATGCCGTTGGGCCTCCCGGGGGGTCAGGTTGACGCCGCATCTTCGGTGGCCGTCCTGATGGTATTTTCCTTCCTGGGGATAGAACTCCAGGGTGCCGCAGAATTGCTTCGGGTCGCCGGTTTTTAAGGCGGATTTAATTTCGAAATAGGACAGCTCCGCATCAAACAGGTTAACCTCCCTTCCCAGGTTGGCCGGGGAGTGGGCGTCGGAATTGGAAACCAACGTCCGCCCGTCGATATCCCCCACCCGCCAGTTCATGGGGGGATCGGAGGAGAGACCAGTCTCAAGGGCGAAGATATGCGGGGTCAGGTCCTCAAAGCAGTCCTTCATGGAATCAAAACCGGATTTTGAGCCGAACATGGAAAACCACGGGGTCCAGATATGGGCCGGTATCAAAAACCCCTCGTTCGAGGTCTCCAGCAGGATTTCAAGCAGGTCCCGCGAATCCAGCCCGAGGATCGGCCGGCCGTCGGATTTGATGTTGCCGATCCTATCGAGCCGGGCGTTGAACCGGGTAACGGCTTCCGTGTTCGGCAGGAACACCAGGTTGTGTGTTTTTCGGGTTTGCCCCGCCTTTTTGTATATGTTGCTGATTTCGCAGGAGAGCATGAATCGAACCGGGGCCGGTTTTTTGAGCACAAGCCGCTGCTCGCATCTTTTTTCGGCTTCATCTTTGAGTTTGAGAAGTCCGGGTTCGGCCGGTGTGAGCATTTCCCGAATCTCGGAAAACCACTCCGGGTGGGTAAAATCCCCGGTGCCCAGCACCGTGATGCCTTTTAACCGGGCAGCGGTGTAGAGGCTTTCAAAATTGAGGTTTTTTGAGGTTGCCCGGGAAAACCGGGAGTGAATATGCAGATCGGCGATAAATTTCATGAAATAGCGTCCTGTGATCGGTTGAGTCTTCCATATCAGTTTTAGCGTTTTTTTTTACAGGAAAAAATGCTTGCCTGTGGAATGCATAGTGGTTATAAAAATAATTTGTTTTTTTGCTGCTTCAGAAATTTTGACGGTAACGCGGAACAATTCGGCAAAGAAAGGAGAGGAGAGAATGGCAGGGATTTGCGCGTATGGCGGTTATGTGCCGCGATACAGACTGAATCGTGGCCTGATGTATCAGGCCATGGGCTGGATGAACCCAGCGAACATCGCCAACGCCGGGGGGGAAAAATCCGTGGCCAATTTTGACGAGGACGCCATTACCATGGCGGTGGCCGCCGGTATCGACGCCCTGCGCGGGGTGGACCGGTCAACCGTCGGCGGGGTCTATTTTGCGTCCACGACTATGCCTTACAAGGAACGGCTGAACGCCGGAATCGTCAACGCCGCGCTCGGTCTGGAGGATCACATTCGGGCCGCGGATTTTTCCGGGGGGCTTAAATGCGCGACCACGGCGCTGCTCGCGGCCCTGGAAGGGGTGGAAAGCAATCGGGTAAACAACATTCTGGTCACCGCGGCGGACAGCCGTCTGGGCAAGCCCGCCTCACCCCAGGAGCTGATTTTCGGGGATGCGGCGGCTTCGGTGGTGGTGGGCAAAGATCAGGTCATTGCGGAATTCAAGGACGCCTATTCCGTGACCTATGATTTTGTGGATCACTACCGGGGGGCATTCGCCCAATTTGACAGGCAGTGGGAAGACCGGTGGATCCGCGATTTGGGGTTTATGCAGATCCTTCCGGAGGCGGTTTCCGGCCTGCTTAAAAAAACCGGTTTGAAAATATCGGATTTCTCAAAGGTGGTTTATCCCTGTCATTACGGGGCGGCCCGAAAGGGATTGAACAAAAAGATGGGGATCGCCCCGGAAGCGGATCAGGACAACCTGCAGAAGCAGGTCGGTGAAACCGGCAGCCCGCATGCTCTGCTGATGCTGATCGGCGCCCTTGAAACCGCCAACCCCGGGGATAAAATTCTTCTGGTCAGTTTCGGCAGCGGCTGCGACGCCTTGTATTTTGAGGTAACGAAAAATATTAAAAATCTTCCCAAACGATACGGCCTGTCCGGAAGCCTGGCCAACCGAGCGGATTTGGATAACTACACCAAGTACCTGGTCTGGCGGGATGTGCTGCCGGGAGACGCGGGGCTGCGGTCCGAGGAGGACATGTGGACCCGATGGTCCCAGCTCTGGCGCAAACGCCGGGAGGTGCTCGGACTCTGGGGGACGCGATGCAAAAAATGCGGAACCGCCCAGTATCCGACGCAAAGGGTTTGCGTGAACCCGGAATGCGGAGCGGCCGGCGAGATGGAGCCTTATTGTTTTTCAGACAAGAAGGGGAAAATCGCCAGCTTTACGGGGGACAACCTGGCGGCCTCTCTGAACCCGCCGGCGATTTACGGCCAGGTTATTTTTGAGCAGGGGGGAAAATACATATTTGATTTTACGGACTGCGCGCTGGACAGCCTGTCCACCGGAATGACCGTTGAAATGAGTTTTCGAAGAAAGTATCGGGATCGAAAAAGAGATATCGCCGGCTATTTCTGGAAAGCCGTGCCTGTTCGAAAGGAGGTGTAACCATGGCTGACGGAATAAAAGACAAGGTTGCGATTTTAGGAATGGGATGCTCCAAATTCGGGGAGCGATGGGACTGCGGCGGTGAGGATTTAATCCTTGAAGCGTTCAGTGAATGCATTCAGGACGCGGGAATAGACAAAAAGGAGATAGAGGCCGCCTATTTCGGCACCCATATTGACGAGGTCAATGTCGGTAAGGGCGGCAATCCCCTGGCGGAGACCCTTCATTTGCCTTATTTGCCCGTCACTCGGACGGAGAACTACTGTGCCACGGCCACCGAAGCCCTGCGGGCGGCGTGTTATGCGGTGGCCGCCGGCGCCTATGACATTGTGCTGGCGCTGGGGGTTGAAAAACTCAAGGATACCGGCTACGGCGGGCTGCCGGAGGGGTCCGCCTTTGGTACGGAAATGCTCCTGCGCGGATCCAACGCGACGGCGCCCGGTCTGTTTGCCCAGCTGGCAACGGCCTATGCCGCCAAGCACAACCTCTCCATGGAGAAGATCAAGGACGCCATCGCCCATGTATCGGAAAAAAGCCATGCCAACGGGGCGCTGAACCCCAAGGCGCATCTGCGAAAGGCGGTTTCCGCGGAACAGATCAAGGCCGCTCCGATGATCGCCTATCCCCTGGGGCTTTTTGACTGCTGCGGGGTTTCCGACGGATCGGCGGCGGCGATCGTGACGCGGCCTGAGATTGCTCGAAGCATCAAAAAGAATCAGGGCCTCGTGATGGTCAAAGCGCTTCAGATCGCGGTCAGTTCAGGAGAGGAAGAGGCCTTTACGGAATGGGACGGCGCCCATTTTGCGACCACCCGGCGGGCGGCCACAAGAGCCTATGAAGAGGCGGGGATTAAAGATCCGCGCGAGGAAATCAGCATGATGGATGTTCATGACTGCTTTTCCATTACCGAGTTTGTGACCATGGAAGACCTTCATATTTCGCCCAAGGGCGGGGCTTACGATGATGTCATGGGCGGATTTTACGACCTTAAGGGTTATGTCCCCTGCCAGGTGGACGGCGGCCTGAAATGCTTCGGCCACCCCATCGGGGCCTCGGGCCTTAGAATGGTGTATGCCATGTATGAACAGCTTCTGGAGCGGGTGCCGGAGGAGCGAAAGGTCAAGCGGCTGAAATACGGCCTCACCCATAACCTAGGCGGCACGCCCGCGAGAAACGTCGCTGCGGTGGCGATATTCGGCAGGGAGTAGAAAAAGCCTCACGAAGCGAACCGTTTGACTTTTTACGGTTTCCTCAACCCATCAATCCGCTCGCTCCATGCGCGTGCTGCCGGTCGAAGCACTTGCTCCGCTGAATTTCTCAAACTCGGGCTTCGCCCTCAAACAGTGAGAAATTCTTAACGCGGATCAAGCGCTTCGTCTGTTTCGGCAGCCCGCGCGACCTTGCTCGCGAACCGATGGTTTGCGACCGGTCTGCCGACCCTATTCCAGAGCCTTAAAGGCAAGAAAGGTCCTTTCCCCGGCCTCATGCGTGGGGTCTGCTTCGTGAGCCGCCTCCACATAGGCGATCTCCACCGGCGTTCCGATCTTGATCTGTTCCGGCGAAGCGGTATCCACCCCTAAAATCCGGGCGCAGACTTTAGCCCCTTCATCCAGTTGAACAACGCCGCAGCAATAATGCTTTTCCCTGCCGTAGCCTTCCTCCACCATCAGGGGGGCCCCCACGGCCACGACGGTATAGGCCGCAAGCTTCCCCTTTCCCGCCATCTCCACCAGTTCCATGTCGCTTTCATGGCATTTTGCGCAGACGGGTTTCGGAGGCACGCTCAAATATCCGCAGGTTTTGCATCTGGCGCCCATGAGTTTATGCTCCCGAAGGGATTGATTATAGGCCAGGCTGTAAAACCCGTTTTCGGCCACCTCTGAGAATTTGGTTTCTAATGCCATTTACGCTATCTCCTTTCAAAGATATTGACGACAACGGTGGAGCCGTGGGCCCCGACGTTGTGGGCCAGTCCCAGATGAACATCCTTTTTTTTCACCTGCCGGGGTCCGGCCTCTTCCCGCATCTGTTTGAATAGCTCCACAACCATGCCGGTGCCGGAAGCGCCGATGGGGTGGCCTTTGGCCTTGAGGCCGCCGTCCGTGTTAATGGGGAGTTTGCCGTCCAAGCGGTTTTCTCCCTCCCGGATTCCTCTTACGGCCTCCCCCGGCGGATAGAATCCCAGATCCTCCATGGCGGCCAGTTCAGCGATGGTGAAACAGTCGTGGACCTCAGCGATTTGAATGTCCTGGGGGCCGACCCCCGCCATGTCGTATGCCTCCCTTGCCGCCAGTTTCGTGGCCTTAAGCGAGGTCAGGTCCTCCCTTTCGGCCAGAAAGTAATCGCTTGCCTGTCCGGATCCGATGACAAACACCGGTTTATCGGTGAAGTCTGCCGCGATCTCTTCGGCCACCAGCAGAACACAGGAGGCGCCGTCGCAGACCGTGGAGCAGTCAAACAGCCGCATGGGCCAGGCAATGACGGGGTTCTGCTTCGGGTCATGCAAAAACGCCATTTCATCCACCCAGTGCGGTTCGGGCAGGCCTTTTTTTACCGCCGAGGCCGCCCGCCGTTTCATGATGTCTTTGATGGAGGCATCGAAGTGGGCATGGGGGTTTAAGCTGCCGTTATGGTGATTTTTGATCCCCAGCCGCATGAAATCTTCGACGGTGGTGCCGTATTTTGCCATATGGGCCGTGGCAATGGTCGCGTAAATCCCGGGGAAGGTCTCTCCGGCGGGAATCTCGGTGTCCGGGTCCATTGCGGAAGCCAGCACCTCGGTGACGTGGGTCGTATCCAGGTTGGTCATTTTTTCCACTCCGCCGGCGAGTGCCATATCGTAGATGCCGGATGAGATGGCGATGACAGCCTCTCTGAAAGCGACCCCGCTGGCGGCGCAGGCGTCCTCAAACCGAATGGTGGGTTTGGGAATGATGCCGATGCGATTGGCCACAGCCGGGGCAAGATGCACCTGACGTTCAAACAGGTCGCTGCTGATATTCCCCAGGTAAAGGGCGTCGATATCCGCGGGGTCAAACCCCTTGTCGATGGAGGTTTTGAGCTCGTTATAGGCCTCGACAAAAAGGTCCTGGCCCCTGACCCCTCTTGAATAGGCTCCGAACTTGGACAGCCCCGCGCCCACAACAGCAACCCCTCGCGTGAATTTTCGTTTTTTTTGCATGCGTTCCCTCCGATGGTAAAAATTTTTGTGATCGAGATATGTAAAAATGGTTTTTCATCAGTAGCGTAATCTTTTTAAAAAATCCAGCCCTCTTCCTGGACGACTCGGGATTTTTATAAAAGGCAGGGTGCCGGGATGGGGTTTACCGGACCTCTGCGCTGGTCCGGTTCTCCAGCAGGCGAAAGTGCGCAAAATAGGATCCGGGCATTCCCATGGGGGAACCGTCCGGGTTTGTAAAATATTTTTTAGCCTGCGCCTTTGGAGAAAGGTTTTCCAGCAGCTCATAGCCGAATTTTGAAACCTTTTTAGGAAAATTCACCGGATCAAACATCGACACAATGACCTCGCCGCGGCGGGAGGTAAAGCGCTTGAGTTTTTTCGCCATCTTTAAATCCGATAAGGCCCAGTACTCTTCGGAAACGGCATAATCGAAAACAATCTCGGAACCAGGTTGGGCAAAGCCTGCGATCGATTCAAGGGTGGTGTAAACCGCCTGTTCCGAAAGGTAATGAACCGTACCGAGCCAGGAGAAAAAGCCGGGGCGTTTCGGGTCAAACAAGGATCCGGCAAGCGCCTCCCCAACGGTTTTTTTTTCAAAGTCTACCGGAATATAGTGATGCTTTCCCGTCAGGCTCAGCCTCAATTGTTTAAGACGCCTCTGCTTGGCGCGCTGGCTTGCCGGATGATCCAGCTCGTATATGTCCATGGCGCTGGCCAGGTCTTTTCTTCGCACGGCGAATGAGTCCAGCCCCGCGCCGATGATGACATACTGATCAATCCCGGCGGCAACAGCCTTTTCCAGCTGATCCTCTGCATACCGTGCCCGGGCCAGAATCTGACGCCGGATCGGGCTTAAGGCAGGGTAAATGATTTTTGTTCCGATTAAGTAGCACAACCTGTTGCTGCTGATGATCCGCCAGAGCGGGGTCGTAAGCATCTTTGCAAAGGGGTCGGCAAACACCACCGGGGATTCAAAGGCAAGATGCATGGCGCGGACAACCGCGGCCATTTCCGCGGTCCGGCTGCTTCGTTTTTTCTTTTGATCGATCACCAACGGATTCAATCCGATGCGGGTTTTTTAACGCGTTATGGCCTGACATAATCGTAAAAGTCCACTGTGAGCGAGATTGAGGATTTCTCCCCGAAAGACTCACGAAGCGAACAGTTTGGACTTCCAAGGAACTTATTGTTTTTCCGTTCGCAAAATGAACAATTTAACCACTGAGATCACGGAGGATACGGAGAAAATTCAGGCAAGAAGGCCAACTTCAGCCTTCAGCCTATACACCTTTTTCTCTCTGCGCTCTGTGGTGAAAATATTTTAAAAAGAATCGCCAAGTTATTTTCTGCAAAAATACCGCAAAACGGGATAAACCGCTTTTTACGACTTCATCATGGCCTCGATGAATTTTAATTTTTTCATTCGGGCGATCCCGAGCAAAGACTGAACCTGCGCGGCATCCCTAAACCGTTTTTCCTGGCCGAAGTCTTTCATATACCCCACCCCGCCGAGCACCTGAATCCCGTCGGTGGTCAGGCTGCATGCCCTTTCACAGATGGACAGGGCCGCGGCCCTGGCGCATGCCTCCCACCCCTTTTCCTTGCTGTCTGCGGCCATGCAGGCCCGCGAGACCGTCATTTCAGCGGTTTTAACATGAAGAGCCATATCCGCAAGGATCATTCTCACCTCCGACCAGTTGAGAATCTTTCTGCCGCCTTGCTCCCTGGCCTTGCAGTATTCAAAGGCCTCTTTAAACGAGCCTCTCATGATGCCCGCAGACATGGCCGCTGCAGCCAGGTGCATCCTGTCCGCCATTTTGTTAAAATATTTGTCTGCTTCGCCTTCGGCGCCCACGATGCTTCCTTTCACCTGTTGTAGCGTAAGGTCGATTGCCGGGCAGGCATGAAGCCCGAGGCTTAAGACCGGTTCGCTTTTTTGAATCCCGGCATCGAAAAGATTAATGAGAAAAAATGAATAACCGGGTTTGCCATCAAACCGGGCAGGGATAAGGGCGTGGCTTGCGATCCCGCCCAGAACCAGGTATTCGAGGCTTCCGGAAAGGGTATAGCCGTTGCCGTTCTTTTCAACCGTCGCAGCAGGCGAAATCTCATTCGGGTTGTTAAAGGATGGATACGCGATAAGGGATTTTTTTGCCGCATCCCCTGAGGTCTGTTTCAACAGGGGTTCGCCGTTTGCCGCCAGCAGAATTTCCTGGGCCGCGGCATGGGTGAAGATAATCCCTCCCAGGCTGGCATCCTCCTGGCAGATGTTATATAAGATGATGCAGAGCGCGCTGAGCCCGCCGCCGATGCCGCCATGCGCCTCTGGAAGCAGCAGGTTTAAAAAATCAAGCCGGTACGCCTTTTCCAGCACAGCGTCAAAAAACGGGCCGAAGGGGTATTTATCGTTTTCCTCCCTGCCCGGCGAAAGCTCTTTTTTGGCGAACTCGGCCGACGCCCGGTCCAGCAGCCTCAGTTCCTTGTCTTTTCCTGGGATCACGGGTTTCTCCTTTTTTTAAGTTAGTCCTCAAAAACCACGGCCTGGGGGTAATCCGGCGCGATCAGGCAGGCAAACAGGTTGAGCCGGTTCAACTGATTGGTTCCCTCATAGATCTGAAGCAGCTTGACGTCCCTTAAAATTTTTTCCACCCGCCGGTCGTGGCGCAGCCCGGCCTGCCCCATCATCTCCAGGGCCAGATGGCAGTTTTTTATGCCCAGGTCGGTGGCGGCAAATTTTGCCAGCGAGCCCCAGCCGGAGGTGCGCCGTATTTCAACATCGGTCTGGCCGTCCATCTGCATTTTTCGATACATCCGCGTCATGGCCGGTTTTTCCATCAAACCTGAAAACATTTTTCGCAGCCATCCGGCCGGCATGATCTTATAATAGTAGTACATGGGTTTTTTCTGAAGCTCCCGAAAGGATCCGTAAAGCCCGTTGGCATAATTGCTCTCAATGTAGGAGAGCCTGGACAGAGCATAGTTTTTATACATCTCGGCCAGCAGGCACTGGGCCCATTCATGGTTGATCAGAAGCTTATTTTCCACCGTGGTTTCAGCCGCGAATGATAGCGCCTCCTCAAATGCCCCCCGGGCCGCGCCGGCCGCAAAAGCCGCCACACCGGCCCGGGTTCCGGCGGTCACGTAATGGATCATCTGCATGGCGCTTTCGCGCACCGGCCGTTTAAATTCCCTCATCTGATCCGCATCCATCAGGACAAACTCATTCGCCACAAAACAGTCCTTAAAGATCAGCTCGCTGGCCGGGCACCCCTTTTGCCCCATCTTGCGCTCCATTCGGCCGAAGGAAAACCCCGGGGTGCCGGTTTTGACCGCAAGGGAGACGGTGGTTTCAGACGGTTTTTTCAAATCCGTATACGCGATGACGATATGCCATTTGGACAGATGGCCGTTTGAAATGAAAATTTTTGTTCCGTTGAGCGTATAGCCGCCGGGCACCCTTGCGGCATGGCAGGTGATGTTTCCCTTATCCGCCAAATCAATCTCCTCCACGTCGGTGCCGGCGCCCGGCTCGGTGATGGCCAGCGAGATCAGGCAGGGGCTTGCGTTTACCTCACCATTTAACACGTCGGCGCAAAGCCGTTTCATTATTTTTATGTTCCAGGTGGCGGACAGGGAGGCCACACCGAGGTAGTGCACCCCGATCAGGTTGGCCATGGCCAGGCAGGCGGAGCCGATTTCCTCGATGAAATAGGACATGGACGGCATGCTGTACCCCTTGCCGCCGAAAATTTTTGGAATCCACATGGTGTAAAAGCCCCATTCGTTGGCCTTTTCAACAAAGTCCCAGGGCAGAAAATTGGGGTTTTCCTGCATCTTCCGGTCCAGCTCAAGGGCGTAGGGACGCACCACCTCTGTGTTGAATTTCCGGGCAAGAGCGACCACCCGGCGGATCTCCTTGACCATGGCTTTCGGCAGCTTGGGCGCCGACATCAGGCTTAAAAACATGTCGTCAAACCGGGGCGGGGTGGCCGCATAGGTTTTGATTTCCCGTCTTGAAATCATCGGTATAGCTCCTTGTTAAAAAATAGTTTACCGCTGTCGCTGAGCGTCATCGGTGTCCTCGGTGAT
Organism: uncultured Desulfonema sp.; assembly: GCA_964522535.1. Classification (GTDB taxonomy): domain Bacteria; phylum Desulfobacterota; class Desulfobacteria; order Desulfobacterales; family Desulfosalsimonadaceae; genus DYLE01. The sequence continues at coordinate 9,360 of CAZFWD010000051.1, read as the reverse complement.
CCCTTCCTGTTCAAGCACCCGCTTGATGATGCGGTGGGAGGTGGTCTTGGGGAAATCCGAAACGAACCGGATGTACCGGGGGATAGCATATTTGGCCAGGCGGTCCGCCAGAAAGCTTCTCAGCTCTGCGGCGGTTAAGGATTTTCCTTCCACCAGCTTGACCGCGGCCATGATTTCATCCTCGCTCATTTCGGAGGGCACCGCGTAAACCGCCACGTCCTCCACCGCCGGATGCCCCATGATCGCATGCTCCACCTCATAGGCGGAAACGTTTTCCCCGCCTCTTCGCATGGATTCGGTGTTGCGGCCCACGAAATAGACAAACCCGTTTTCATCCTGCCGCACCAGATCGCCGGTATAAAGCCAGCCGTTTTTTGTTTTGTTCTCCGACGCCTGATCGTTTTTGTAGTACTCCACCACCCGCCGGCGTTTTTGGACCGCAAAGGCCAGCTCGCCGGGGACGCCGGGGGGGACCGGCCGATCGTTTTCATCGACGATTTTTATGGATTTCGAGCTGGTCGGTTTTCCCATTGCGCCGACCGGGCCGGTGCCGAGGTTCATGATCCCCTTTCCGCCGCCGTCCACCGCCCCGTACCCCTCATAGAGCGTCACCCCGAAACGCTTCTCAAACGGCTCCCACATGTCCGTTGGGCAGGCCGCTGAAAACACGAAACGGACCCTGTTCTGCCGGTCGGCCTGCTTTTCCGGCTGTTTCATGAGAATCGGAATAATGGAGCCGATGGTGTTGAACACGGTGGTGTTGTAGCTTCGGACCTCGTCCCAGAACCGGCTGGCTGAAAATTTCCGCGAAAGCGCCATGGTGGCGCCTTTCGCCATGGTCATGGAGGTGGTGATGAACAGGGCGTTTCCGTGGCACAGGGGCAGGCAGGTAAAATAGACATCGTCCTCTTTGAGCAGGACATAAGCAAAAAACATCAGCCGTTTCACCGACGACGACCGGTAGCGGTAAACCACCCCCTTGGGCGGACCGGTGGTTCCGGAGGTGTAAATGATCAGGCAGATGTCGTCCGGGTTGTAGCCCACGCCCGGGTTGTCGGGAGGCAGGCCGTAGGCGCCGGAAAGCAAAATCGCCTCCTTGGGCAGGTCGATCCCTTCCGCTTCTTTTTCCACATCATCCACGATATAATTTTTCACCTGCTCAAGCCGGTTCATCATTCCACGGATGGAATCAAGAAGCTCGGCATCCAAGGCCAGGTAAGAAATATCGCTGTGGTTGATCAGATACGCCAGACCGTCCCCCTTGAGTTCGGGATTGATGGGCACCAGATACATGCCGATCTTCTGAGCGCCGAAAAAAAGGTCTAAAAACCGGGGGGAGTTGCGCATGAAAATTCCCAGCCCCTTTCCCCGGCCTCCGCCGTGGGCAAGAAGCAGGCGGGCGACCCGGTTGGCGTTCTCATCCATTTGCCGGTAGGTAAAGGTTTCATTCCGGTAGCGCAGAAAGGGCTTTGACGGCATCTGTTTGGCCCGCATCTCCAGAAGCTCGGCCCAGGAAATATCCGCGGTGGTTCCCTTTCGCCGGGCCGCGATGGTTTTAAAAAGACGTCCCTGACGAATGTCTTCTATGGTCAAGCGCACCAGGGCGCCGGCGGCCCCCTTCAACAGTTTAAACTGCCGGCGTTTCTGCTCCCGGGTTAAACCCTTTCTGGTTTTTTTAATCGCCGAAGCCTGTTTTGGGAATCCGGGTTCTTTGTTTTCGAAGACATACTCCGGCGGAAGATCGTCTGCGGTATAGCATTTGGGATAGGTCAGGGTCGGGGTCTGGGTCAGGCGCTTGTAAAAATATCCCGGGTTGAACTGCCGGGTCATGTGAATGGCATTTTCCGGGCAGGCCGCCGCGCAGCATCCGCAGGCAATGCAGTTGGTGATCCCCGGTGCCATGGAGGAAAGCCTGGGCAGCCCGTTTCGCCAGGCGTTCGGCCCGGTTTCCCGGGTGATGGAGCGGGCCGGGCAGATGAAACAGCAGATGCCGCAGCGCTTGCAGGCCTCGTCGTCAAAGCTGAGCAGGCCGGTGGTCATCTCCGCGGGGTTGTTGTAATCGGGTATTTTCGTCCATCGCTTGAATTGGATGTGTTCCATGTTATTCCCCCTGTCTTTCAATCCGGGGAGGATCCTGCATCCCTCCCTCATACCATTCCACCAGTTGAACCTCCCGCCGCACTTGGCCGTCGGACTCCACCCTGGGCCAGCCTAAAGCAATGCAGTCGTTGAGCTGGTAGGGGTATTTGACGTTGAAAAATTTTTTCCATTTGGGGTCATACATGAGCAGCTTGATCAGGCCGATCCAGCAGGTGGCGGCCCCCATGCTGTGGGCCGCAAGCACCATGTTCTGGCCGCAGATGCCCATGTTGGTCTGGGGGGAAGAGACCGAGCGCAGGTCTTCGAAAAGCAGAATCAGGGTGGGCGCCGCATGAAACACCGGGGCGCGGTCTTCGGCGATCTCCTTTAAAAGCCCGAAGGGAACCGGATGAAGCTCGTTTTTTTGAAGCCGAATAAAAAATTTTGAGATGGGTTTTAAAAAAATGTTTCGAAACCGGTTTCGAGTATAATCCAGGACAAACATCATCCGCTTGCAGATGCGAATGGCGTCTTTTTCCATCTGTTCCAGGATTTCCGGGCTTTTGACCACGGCAAACCGCCAGGGCTGTGAATTTCCAGCAGAAGGCGCAAACCGGCCGGCCTCCAGAATCCGCCGGATCATAAAATCAGGCAGGGGCTCCTTTTTAAATGCCCGGGTGCTGCGGCGGGCAAGGATCACTTTCTCAACCGGCGTCCAATCGTCAAGGCCTTCGATTTTTTTGGCTAAGTTGGTTGTCATAGGCGGTTCCTTTTATTTGTTGATGATTTCAGGCAATCCAAACGTTAGCTCACTTTAAACTTTTTTTAGTTCGAGTCATATACACGGCTTCAAAGGATTGAAGTGATTTTTTAATGTTTTCAATACCATAATCGCTCAAGCGGCCGGTGACGGCCAGGGTGGAGATGAGCAAGACGCTGCCGAGCAGCGCCCACGCGATATTGCCGGGATCAACCCGGTTATCGAAAAACCCCCGCCGGGCGTCCTCCAGAATGTTCTGTTTGTTGAATTCATAAATGGCCATGGCGCACTCCATGCCTTTTTTTTGAATCTCCTTATCGATGGAGAAGATGGACTTTAGAAGGCATGAAAACATTTTGACGTCCGGATGGCAAATCCGTTCAAGGTACTGGGCGTTGATGGCCTTTACAATGCTTTGATTTCTGTTTTTTTCCTCAAACACCGGGTTGGAGCGGTAGATTCCCAGCCGGTATCGAATGAGATAATCCAGGGTGGCGAGATGCAGCGCCTTTTTGCTTTTAAAGTGGGAGTAGATCAGGGCCTGGTTGACGCCCGCTTCTTTGGCGATCAGGGCGGTGGTGGCGCGTTCGTAGTTTAAACGCGCCACCACCTTGATATTGGCGTCGATGATGGATTGACGCCGGTCCTGGGCGGTCATCCGTTTTTTGGCCACATTATGCTCCGATTTTTTTTCAGGCCTTTTCAAAGATATGGACGCACATGGCGGCCTCGCCCACCCCGATGGTGCCGCCGCCGTTTTCCGCCATGGCGATTTGCGCCTTTGCCACCTGACGTCTGTCCGCCTCTTGACGAAGCTGGGTGACCAGCTCATAAACCTGCGCCAGCCCGGACGCGCCCACAGGATGCCCCCGGGAAATCAGACCGCCGCTGGGGTTTATGGGAATCCTGCCGTCAAGGGCGGTGGCGCCGCTTTCGGCCAGAGGCCCGCCTTCCCCTTCCGCGCAGAACCCCAGCTTTTCGGTCTGGTAGAGCTCCCCGAAGGCCGTGGCGTCGTGGACCTCGGCCAGATCGATGTTTTCAGGGCCGAGCCCGGCCATTCCGTATGCGGCGCGGGATGCCCTTTCACTGATGTCGTTTTCCGCCCAGGAACCGGACCTTAACACCGAGGCCCGAATCAGCACCGCCCGTCGGCATGGATGCTGTTTTAAAAATTTTTCAGAGCAGACGATCGCTGCCGCGGCCCCGTCTCCCACCGGGGAGCACATCCCCCGGGTTAAGGGGTAGGCCACCTCATAGTCTTGAAGCACCTGGTCTACGGTCTGGGGAAAGGTGTACTGGGCCAGCGGGTTTAAGGTGGAGTTGTTGTGGGCCTTGGCGGCGATCACCGCAAGCTGGCGCTGGGTGGTGCCGTATTTTTTCATGTGCTCCCGGGCGCCGAAGGCATAAAAATCCATAAACACCGAATGGCCGCCCTTTTTTTTATCCTTGTCCGCGGATTCGGTTTTGGGGGCTTTGGCCTGCTGCTGTTTTTTCCACTCCTCGATCATCCGGCCGGTGACCTCCACGTCGGTTCCGGCTAAAAATCCTTGCATCATCAGCGCCCGGTTTTCGTTGTAGATCTTTTCCGCGCCGATGGCCAGAACGCAGTCATACAGCCCGGCCTTGATGGCCGTCCATCCCGAATGAAGCGCCGTGCTTGCGCTGGCGCAGGCGTTTTCCACATTGGTGATGGGGATTTTGTCCAGGCCGTGGGCGGACAGGGCCACCTGCCCGCGAATGCAGTGCTGAAAATCGCTCATGCCCCAGCCGGTGTTTGAAAACCAGGCGGCCTCGATGTCTTTTTTGTCCAGATCGCAGTCTTTCAGGACAAGCTGAAGCGCTTCCCCGGTTAGCTGCTTGATGCTTCGGTCAAGGTATTTCCCGAACTTGATCATTCCCACGCCGATGATGTAGATGCGATCGCTCATGGCTTTTTGTGCACTAAACCGGTTAGGAGTAAAGGAGACAATAAATTAAGTAAATACTTACTTACTAATTTCCGTCTCTGCTGTCAAGCCAAAATTTCTGTGTGCGTCCTTCTGGGATGGAACCGTAAAAATCCAAACTGTTCGCTTCGTGAGGCTTTCGGGGCGCGGTTCGCATTGAATGCTAAATTGCAAGAACTCGGCGCAAGCGCCTCAAACAGCTTGCAATTTTTAACGCATTCAATACAAACCGCTTTTCTCCCCGAAAGCCTCAATCTCGCTCACAGTGGATTTTTTACGATTGTTACACTAAGTTGCTTCTGCAAAAAAACTGCGAAGCAGAATAGACGGGTTTCTAAGGTTTCCTCATTTCTTGACACTCCTGTTTTATTTACATATGGTGAATCTGCACAACTTAAACCCCGGCCCTGAAACATCCCGACAGAAAGGCGCCTATGACAACATCATGCGGCTCTAGGTTTAAGACCCTCGCCCGGCAATCCGTCTTCGGGTCGGCCTGGGCGGGAATGCTCATCTTTCTGATCCTCGGCGAATGTTTTGCTGCCGCCTCCGATACGCCTGAGCGGCGACTCCAATACGGGATTCGCGGATCCCGTTACAACTGGTCCGAATACGGCAATGACGGGTCCAGGCTGCTTGACGAAAACGGCTACCTTTACGGACTGGGGTATGATTTCGACTCTACAAAGGGGTGGCTTGGCTGGCGGAACGGGGCTGAGCTGTTTTTCGGAGAGGTGAATTACGACGGCCGAACATGGTCCATGATCCCCATAAGGACCGAGGTGATATACATCGGAACAACCCTTTACCTGGATCTGGTGCCCCAGTACCGCCTTTCATCCGGGCTGCTGCTGAAGGGTTTTGCGGGTATGGGGACCAGGCTGTGGTATAGAGATCTGGATGACACCAAAACCGCCGCCGGGGTTCGGGTCAGCGGGTCCGAGGAATGGTGGTGGAGCCTCTACGGCCGGCTGGGCGCCGGGGTGGTGTATCCCCTGGGTTCGCATCTTGAGCTGTTTGCCGAGGCCGGGGTCAAGCTGCCGATCTATACCCGAGTCGAGGCCCGGGGGTATGCCTCGGGGCACTACTCGCTGGACCTTGAACCGGATCAGGAGTATTCGGGATTTGGCGAGATCGGGCTGGAATGGAAAAGGCTTTGCGTCAAGCTCGTCTATGATTCCCTTCGGTTTGACCGATCGGATGCGGAATCCTCAGGAGGTTATGAGATATACCAGCCCGAGTCGGACGCGGATATCCTGAGCCTAAACATCTCGTGGTCCCACCGGTTCTAAACGGCCGGTGCATGATTTTTACGGTTGATGAAACCGCAAACAATCTTCGTGAAACAATCGCCGGGTAAGAAACCCGGCCTACTCAATGGAAGCTTCCTGAGTCTTTCGGGCGGAGAAAGAAAGGAGGGGGTATGAACAATGGCGACAAGCTGGTGCTTTCCGTGGATTTGGGGACGACCGAGATCAAATCGGTGCTGGTCAGCTCCGAAAAGGGCTACCTGGACTCCCGGCAGGCCGCCTGCCCGCTGTGTTACCTTCCGGAAAACAGCGTGGAGCAATCCCCCAAAGAAATGGCCGAGGGGATCATCTCCAGCGTCAGAAACCTGCTGACGGCCCATTCAGACGCGGTCGATAATATCGCCGGGATCACCTTCACCAGCCAGATGGGCACCACCCTTCCCGTGGATAGGGATGGCAATCCGCTGATGAACTTTTTTTCCTGGATGGATGAACGCGCCGCCCGGTTCACCACTGACGAGCTCTATAAAGGCCTGATCAAGATAGAAGGCCAGCCCCTGCTTATGATTTTAAAATTTTTGAGGGTTTCAGGAGGCGCGCCGGGGAAAAATGGCAAGGACATTCTCTGCAAGATGGCCTGGCTGAAACGCCATCAGCCGGATTTGTATGAGAAGACCCATAAATTTGTAGACGTCAAGGATTACGCCGTGTGGCTTGCCACCGGCCGGTTCGCCACATCCTACGACGCTGCCTACATCACCTGGCTGCTGAACACCCGGAGCAAGGATCAGTCCGCCTGGGCCTGGTGCCCGGCGCTGCATAAAATGGTCGGACTGGATGCAGAAAAGATGCCGGAATTAATGGCTTCCACGGATATTGCGGGCAATATTACCGAGGCGTTTTCCGAAAAAACAGGGCTTCCAAAGGGGCTTCCGGTGATCATCGGTTCCGGGGACCTGCTGACCTCGGCCATTGGCTCGGGCGCCATCGCCGACGGGGAGCTGCATATCAATATCGGCACCGCCGGCTGGGTGGCCACCCATTGCCCTGTAGCCGCGGTGGATATTCGGCATTATGTGGGCACCATCGCCTCGGGCATGCCGGGAAGGTTTTTGTTGCTGAGCAAGCAGGAGACCCTGGGCGGGGCCCTAGACTGGGCCAGGGGCATGCTTTATCCAGAGGATTTTTTAAAACAGACGCCCGGCGACGCGGTCTATGCGATGATCAATGAAAGCGTGGATCAATCGCCTCCCGGCGCCAATGGCGTATTGTTTACCCCCTGGCTGCTGGGAGAACGCTCGCCGGTCAACGACGCGAATTTACGGGGGCAGTTTTTCAACCTGGGCATGAACACCAGCCGAGGGGATCTTTTCCGATCGGTTTTTGAAGGAGTGGCCTTTAATATTCGATGGGGTCTGGAATACGTGGAGGCCATTTCGAAAAAAAAGACCGGGTTTGCCAGCGAAACCGTGCGGTTTATCGGCGGGGCCTCCAAAAGCGAGACCTGGTGCCAGGTGGTGGCCGACGTGCTGCAGCGGCCGGTGGTTCAGATGGGAAACCCCCAGATGGCCTGCGCCATGGGCGTGGCGGCCATCGCCTTTGTGGGCCTGCGAATATGGAAGGATTTTACGGACATCGACCGGGTTCTGAAGAAGGTACAGACCTTTTATCCGAACCCCAAGAACAAAACCGTCTACGACCGGCAGTATGCGCAGTTCCGGGCGTTGTATAAGAAGAACCGAAAAATATTTATGAAGTTGAATAAATAAAAATCAGAATTCAGAATTCAGTAGCCAGAAGTCAGAATAATATGGATTTGATTCCTTGACGCAATCGTAAAAAGTCCATCATTCCTTTCTTTTTTTGGCTTCTGTATTCTGACTCCTGACTTCTGACTTCTTTTTTACCGACACAGATTTCAATATGAAAATTGGTTGAATCGATTAAAAAGATGAAAAAAGACGAACCTATCTCGCGCATGGTGTTCTGCGACTTTGACGGAACCATCACCGCCCAGGAGACCCTGGAGGGGGTGTTCAAGCGTTTTGCGCCGGATTTATGGAAGCCGGTGAAGGATAAGATGATGGCCCTGGAAATCACGATCCGCGAGGGGGTGCGCCGGATTCTGGAATCCATTCCTTCGAAACATTATCCTGAAATCCTGGAATATGTGCGGACCGTCCCCATTCGTCCGGGCTTTGAAGAGCTGCTGGATTTTCTCGATGACCGCAAAGTCCCTTTTGTTGTTGTCTCAGGCGGCTTAAGGGACATGGTGGACATGCGACTGGGCGCACTTGCCAAACGTGTGCATAAAATATTTGCGGTGAATGTGGATACCGGTGGTGCATTTCTTAAAATAAAATCGGATTTTGAAGGCGACACAGAGCTGGTGGCCAAGGTGGACGTGATGAACCTGTTTGACGCGAAACAGCGTGTCGTGATCGGCGACGGCGCAACGGACATCAACATGGCCCGAAACGGATCTTTGGTTTTTGCCCGGGACACCCTGGCGGCCTTCCTTGATCAGATGGGCGTCTCCTACCGCAAATGGTCCGATTTTTTTGATGTGCAAAAAGCCTTAGAGGCCCTGTGGCAAAAATAAAAAAACAGTTTTTGGAACAACGATAACGAACACAGGAGGAAGAGTGATGATGCCATTTAATGCCATGCCCGCGGCCCTGCCCGAGGGGATCGACATGGAAAAACATGTGGTCGCGACGTATTATTTTTCGGTCCCCAAAACTTACGACAACATGCTCGCCGTCGGCCAGATCCTGGCTGTTGAACAGAGCACCGGCACCTGGACCCCAGTGCCCGGCGAAACCCAAGAGGTCCGATCAAAGCATGTGGCCAAGGTGATCGGCGTGTATGAAGCGCCCTGGCATGAGTTTTCGATCCCGGACGATATCACGGAGAGGACTTTTATCCTTCAGATCGCCTTTCCCTCCATCAACATCGGGGATCAGCTTCCCATGCTGCTCACCGCCACCTACGGCAACATCTCGCTTGCCCCCAATCTCAAGCTGCTGGATATCCGCATGCCCAGGGATATCTTAAAAACCTACAAGGGGCCCAAATTCGGCATCGACGGGATTTACAAGGCCCTGGGCCTTCGCAAACGGCGGCCGCTGTTAAACTCCATGATCAAGCCCAACTGCGGGTATCCTTTGGCGGTGGGGCTGGATCTCTTCTACAAGGCGGCCAAGGGCGGCTGCGACATGATCAAGGACGATGAGCTGATCGCCGACATGAAATACAATTCCGCGGTGGCCCGGGTCAAGGCCTACATGAAGAAGGAGCGGCAGGGCTATGAGGAGACCGGGGA
>CAZFWD010000050.1:0-6119 GCA_964522535.1 uncultured Desulfonema sp. | reverse complement strand
ATGCGCTGCGCAAGCGGATGGATAAACTGGGCATTGATTATAAGGGAAGAAACGGCGCGTCCCACCTTAAAAAGCCGGGGCGGAAGGTGCTGTGAGAATGAGATACGTCCATGGGTATCTTCCGGAATGGATGATGCTTATCGCCTGCGCCCTGATTGCGGGCACGGGAAGCGGCTGTGCTGTTCCGCCCTATGCGACGCGCCTTGATCAAATCCTTCAACCGGAGCAGATGCACGATTCGATTCGTTACACATACAGATGCACGGCCGGCGCGCATCGCGGGGCGTCCGAAGAATACAGGGAGAACACCCTGGCGGCGCTAAAAGCCGCGGACAACAGCAGCAAATACGCATTCATCGAGTTCGATGTTCAATACTCCATAGATGGCCGAATCGTCGTCTATCATGACAAAAGGATGCTCAGGCTGTTCGGCAACCTGAGAGCCATCGGCGGTTCGACCTTTGAGGAGCTGTTCGAGATCACCCACGGCGAAATCGCCGCCTATGACGAGGTCATGGGGGTCTTGAAAAAGAAACTCAACATTGAAATAAAGTCCCAGGGCGATATTCAAGAAGACCAGCGCCTGGTCGATGAGATCGTGGCGGATATCTATGCCCGACACCGCGAAAACGACGTCCTGATCAGCTCCGTTTCCAGGGATGTGGTAAGCTACGTCAACCGCAACTATCCCGACATCCCTACCGGCCGAGTGTTCTGGCTGACCTCATCCACCTATTTGCATCTGGACGGCCTGACAAAGAAGCTCTACGAGGATCTCAGCGCCACCCAGGCGGACTACCTCATGCTGCATGTGGCCAACCTGCGAAACTTAGACGACCTGCTCAGGTTCAAGCCCCGGGGGAAGACCATTGTATTCTGGGATTTCGACGACACCATGTATATTGTGCATAAGGATCTGTCCGACCGGCTCTGGGGGGATTCCGGCATTAAGACATTTTTTCAGTTTGTGCGGTATGCGCTGGTATCACCCTTTCGGCGCTGAGGATCCCCAGGAAAAGATTTAAAAAATTGTCAAATTGTTCTTTTAGCGCTATGATTTTTATGATTTTGGATTTTTTTCAGCCCATTTATCACCTCGGCCGGAGCAGGTAGCCGAAGACATCTGTGATAACATCCCTTTTTATCGAGAGGAAACGCCATGGAAGAGATCGCGTACGTGCAGCAGATTGTCACTCATCTGATTGATTTTTTCGTACAATACAGTTTTCAGATTATCGGCGCGCTGATCACGCTGGTGATCGGCATTTTCATTGCCCGCTGGCTGTCGGGAGTCGTGATGCGGCTGTGCGAAAAGAAAGGCATGGATGTGACCCTCACCCGGTTCACCGGCCAGGTGGTGAAGATTTTGGTGATGATTTTCGTCATCATCATTGTTATCGGCAAGTTCGGCATATCCATCGCGCCTTTCATCGCGGCCATCGGCGCCATGATCTTCGGCGCAAGCTTCGCCATCGCCGGTCCGCTTTCCAACTACGGCGCGGGCCTGGTGATTATTCTCACACGGCCTTTTGTCGTGGGAAACACCATTTCCGTGAAAGGGGTTGACGGTATTGTGGAGGAGGTGTCGCTGTCCACCACGGTTCTTTCCACCGAAGACGGGGAGCGGATCACCATCCCTAATAAGCATATCGTCGGCGAGGTGCTGACCAACTCATTTGAGAATAAGGTCGTGGAGGCCAGCGTGGGCATCTCCTATAACGATGATCCGGAGAAGGCCATATCGCTGATCGGTGAAGTGCTTGACGCGACCGAGCAGGTAGTCAAGGACCCGGCCCCGATCATCGGCATTGAAAGGTATGCGGAGTCTTCCATTCAAATCGGGATCCGGTACTGGATTCCCACCCGCCACTATTTTAAAATCCTGTATGCCGTCAACCTGGCCATTCATAAAAAATTAAAGCAGGCCGGCATCACTATTCCCTTTCCCCAGCTGGACCTGCATGTCGTGGAAAAGGGGTCGGGCTTAAAGGGGTGATGCCTCGGACCGGATGACCTGATATATGTCCGGATGATTGGCCAGGTGCAGGTGGCTCAACCCGCTGATGACGCGGCCGGAGCGAAACGGTATTCGGCGCGCCGGCTCGAATGCGCGTCCCGCCGCGCTGGGGACCCGGACCAGCAGATCCCCCACCAGCACGCCCAAGGGATGATCCGGATCTTCTGTGATGGTCCCGGCGATAAAAGAATAGCCCACCCCGTCGACAAAAGGCAGGTCGTGGCGGTTGTTCTTCAGCAGCGCGTCGGGGTCTTTATCCCTCCATTCGTCGTCGATGGTATAGCCGAACCGGAGATCCTTGATGCCGGCGCTTCGGGCATTGAGGACCTGGGCTGGGGCCTGCGTTCCCGCGGTATTGAAGGCGCGGAGAATAGAACCCAGCAGGTTGAGGGCTTTTTCCATCGGCGCCCCGAGGTTCGGTGATCCCACGCAGAAGATGTGTTGCAGCTTTTTGACCCATGGCGCATGGTTCTGGCTGCCGCAATGCGCGGCGCTGCGGGCGACCAGTCCGCCCATGCTGTGCCCGACAAGAATGATTTTTTCAATGTTGAGCGGGTACAAGGCGGTGAAATGGGATAACAGCTCAGACAGCCGCCGGCCGTTTTCCGAAACATGACGTCCCGTATTGTACCGAACATATACCGGCGTAAATCCGAGGTCCGTCTTCAGCAGGGAACCGAAGTTCATGCTCGCATCATCATAGAACGCTTTCGCCGAGATGCTCCAGATCCACTCCGTGCAGCACAGGCCGTGGATAAATACGCAGACCTTGCCGGTGGCATTTTCGAACCTTTGTTTGAGGGCTTCCTTTTCCAGCGGCAGGACCTCTCCCTGATCGCGCAGGTGCATGCCCAGATCAAGGGTGTTGCCCTTTTTGTCCAGGTAATCCCCGTATATTCCATTCAGTATGGCCTGAGAATGGTCGATCAGCCAGGATGGGGAGCCTTCTGCGTCCGAGGAAAGCGGCGTTGCAAGGCTTTTTTCCGCTTCATGGGCGTTATTCAAGATTTCATGGCCGGCAAGCGCAATCCCGGCATCAAGCAGCTTTTGAATCCCACGATTCACCAGGCGAATGGTTTCGTAAACCCCTGCGGCGGTGGTATCATGGACCGCCTGAACCGCCTGCGCAACGGCCGCGAGCGGCTGGATCAGTGTCAGCGGGCGGATCGATTTTGTTGAGACCAGTGCGTGCATTCGCTCAACCAGATTCGTGGTTTCCTCGATGGCATCAAAAATCAGGTCCTTTGTTCCCGTCAAGCGGTGCATGTGTTTTTATCCTGTATGGTCGTATTTTATTTAAACCGCAGCCTGGGGCCTGGATCATCGGCGCAAAGCCGTTTATAGATTTTGTTTTTCCAGTTTTGAAGATCCGAGCAGTACCATTTTGAAAACCGGCGGTCCGAGGGCCCGCCCGCCAGGTTGGTGTGAATCGCGACGGTGGAAAGATCGGTCACCATTCGGTAGGAAGGCGCAAAGCTGGTTTTTCTGCCCGCGCTTTCATAAATCTGGCCCTGGTGGATGGTGGCCCGGTTGCCGGGCAACGTCACCGGCCCGCGGTCAAAACCGAGCCAGCCGGGAAGCCGGCCGTCAAACAGGATATGGGTGAGCATCAGCTTCTGGCAATCCCCCCATTTTTTCGGTTCCACGGCCAGGGCTTTTTCGGCTGTCTCGGCGTAGATCGCTTCACGGGTTTGACCGTTAAACCATGCCGAATTTTCCGCAAGCAGCACCCGGTCGAAGTTTAGATAAAAGTCATTAAAGATGCCGGTCTGTTGGTCCAGGTGATCCACCACCGCCCTGCCCAGGCCGTTTTCCCCGAACACCTCATGGTGAAGCGCCTTGTAAAACCGCTCAAAAAGCCAGGCTCCTTTCGAGTCGGTGGTATAGGTGAAATCCCACTGCTTCAGAATCATTCCGGCAGGGGTGTCCGGCAGCAGGGGCGACAAAATCTTCATAAAGGCCTCGGCCTGCAAGGAATAGACGTCGTAATGGATTTTAAACATGTCCTCGCAGGTGATCCTGTTTTCTTCAGAAGAAAGCAGGGCCGCGATCCGGTCCGCCCGGTAGGACCCCATCATGGCGTTTAAGGGCTTCACCCGGCCGAGATGATTTAAATCCTGGTTGGCGGTCACGATAAAACCGCACTCCGGATTGATGCATCGGGGCAGGTCTTCGAGGGCTTCAAACCCCTGCCAGTCGTTTTCCGCCTTCCAGCCCGGCAGAGGAACAAACCCGCTGACCCCCTCTCTTCTTTTGGGCATCCGCCCCGACATCTGATAGCCGATGTTTCCAAGGCTATCCGCCAGAACAAAGTTCCAGGCGGTTTCAACCGCTCCCAGAAGCCGCATGCCCTGCTCAACGGTGTCGGCCGTTAACAGGTTCAGAAAGTTTATGATGCTGATCGCTCCTGAGGCGGCGGGCGCCCAGGCGGTGGTGAGATAGTAGCCGGGGGTAAACGGGTCCCCTTCAAGCACCCCGTGGTCGTTTTCATAAAAAACCTTTTCCATCGGCGGTTTTTTCTTTCTTAAAACGGTTTCCACCCTTTTATGAAAAGCCATCCACTGGTCCGGTTCGCGAAAATATTTTCCGTCTTTGCAGTTTTCAATCCACGAATCCGTGGCGTCCATAAAGGTATAGGTGGCGCCCCAGGCAAGCTTTGAATTCCGGCCGATGGGAAACCCCGGAGCTCCGGGAAGGGTTGCGCCCAGGGCATATCCATCCGGGGTCTTTAAAACCATTTCGTACCACACGCTCGGAAGCCGGTTCAATTCAAGGTGAGGATCGTTGGCGAGGATCGGTTTGCCGGAAGCTGTCTTTTTTCCAGAGATTACCCAGTTGTTGGATGCCATCATCAGCGGCGCGGCGGTATTCCACAAAGATGCCGGATTCACGATGCGTTCCTCAAGCCGGACCTGCCGGATCAGCTCAATATCCAGCCCGCCGAGAATGCCGGGAAACAGGTCGTGAAGCTTTTGCTCATCCACACCGGCTTGAACCATTTCGATAAACAGCCGTTCCATCTCCCCCTGGGACTGGGCAAGGGTCAGGTATCCCATCATTCGGGATAGAAGAATAATGTCCTCTACCCTCCAGGGTTCGGGTCTGTACCCCAGCAGCTTGAACTCCCAGGGAATTTTTTCCGATAACGCGGTATTCACCCCGTCGCAGTAGGCGGTGCAGAGATCAAGGGTCCGGGCCGGAAATTTTTCGATTTCAGCGGCGGTGTTGGCGTGCCAGTTCATCCGCCTGAAAAACAGGTCGATCTGGAGCATCGTATCGCCGGCATCCAGAAGCTCGCTGCCGCGCCCCTGCCCGAGAACCCGCATGAGCAGAAGCTGCATGGCCCTGTCTTTTCCGTGCGCATACCCCATGCCGCTTAAGGCATCCGCCGAATCTTTTCCCTCCACATGGGCCACGCCCTGGCGATTTCGCCATATTTCCATTTCTGTTTTCTCCTTTAAGGGTTGGGGTGATGCTCAAAACCGCGTCGCGGTGAGATGTTGCATCCTTTCTGGCTGGGCGAATATAATAAAAATTGAAATTTTTAGATGAATATAATAATCATTTTAATGTATACAATCATCTGTTTTGTTTTGCAAAGCATAATCTTTAACCGGAGGCGTGTGATGGCGCGTATCAGGGGTGTTGTTTTTGTTTTCGCCGTGACGGCAGCGGCGGTTTTTCTAAACGGGTGCGTGATGTCGCCGAAGCTGTTTACCGATGCCGCGGATCCGTTGAGGGAGTTTGCCCTTGAGGGAGAAGGGGCGGATCGGATTCTGGTGATTCCGGTCAAGGGGATCATCTCGGATTTCGCCAAAAAAGGGGTGTTCCAGACCGAGCCGAGCATGGTTCAGGAGATCGTTTCCCAGCTTCGGCTGGCGGAGCGGGACGAACGGGTCCGGGCCGTGGTGTTTAAAATCGATTCCCCCGGGGGGACGGTCACCGCCAGCGATATCCTGTACCATGAAATCAAGGATTTCAAGGATCGCACCGGGGTCAAGGTGACCGCCGTGCTGATGAATGTCGCGGCTTCGGGCGGGTATTACATGGCGCTGCCCGCTGATCATATCATGGCCCATCCCACATCGATCACCGGTTCGGG